>NZ_FOWM01000007.1:0-255619 GCF_900115455.1 Cupriavidus sp. OV096 | reverse complement strand
GACACCTTCTTGATGAGCTGCGTCACGCGGTCCACGTCCTCGTGGCCCATGCCCTGCGTGGGCTCGTCCAGCAGCATCAGCTCGGGCTCCATCGCCAGCGTGGTGGCGATCTCCAGCGCGCGCTTGCGGCCGTACGGCAGGTTGACGGTGACGGTCTCGGGGAACTCGGTCAGGCCGACCTGTTCGAGCAGGTCCATCGCCCGGTCGTTGAGCACGTCGAGCGATCGCTCGCTGCGCCAGAACTGGAACGAGGTGCCGAGCTGGCGCTGCAGGCCGATGCGCACGTTCTCGCGCACGGTCAGGTGCGGGAACACGGCGGAAATCTGGAACGAACGGATCACGCCGCGCCGCGCAATCTGCGCCGGTTTCTCGCGGGTGATGTCGATGCCGTTGAAAAGGATGGTGCCGGTGGTCGGCTCCAGGAACTTGGTGAGCAGGTTGAAGCAGGTCGTCTTGCCCGCGCCGTTGGGGCCGATCAATGCGTGGATCGAGCCGCGTCGCACCTGCAGGTCCACGCCGCTGACCGCCGTGAAGCCCTTGAAGGACTTGGTCAGGTTGCGGACTTCTAGTACGTTGGTTTGCATGAGTCTCTTATAGGCTGCCGGTTGGCTCCCCTCCGTCTGCGGGAAAGCGGCAGGAGAGGGGAGCAAAGCATGGCTGTCGTCTATTTACTTCTTCACCAGCGGGCAGCGCGATTGCGACAGCGGCTGGAAGGCTTCCTCAGCCGGCACGGTGGCCACGAGCTTGAGGTAGTCCCACGGCGTCTTCGACTCGTTCGGCGCCTTCACTTCCATCAGGTACATGTCATGCATCATGCGGCCGTCGGCGCGGATGTAGCCGTTCTTGGCGAACGCGTCGTTGATCTTGGCCTTCTTCAGCGCCGCCATCACGGCGTCCGAATCGTCGCTGCCTGCCGCCTGCACGGCCTTCAGGTACTGCAGCACGGCCGAGTACGTGCCGGCATGCACCATGTTCGGCATGCGCTTCATGCGGGCGAAGAAGCGGGCGCCGAACTCGCGCGTCTGCGGGTTCAGGTCCCAGTACCAGGCATCGGTCAGCTTCATGCGCTGCGTCAGCTTCAGGCCCAGGCTGTGCACGTCGCTGATGGTCATCAGCAGGCCCACCAGGGTCTGGTTGCGCGGCAGGCCGAAGTCGTTGGCCGCCTTGATGGCGTTGATGGTGTCGCCGCCGCCGTTGGCCAGCGCCACCACCTGGGCCTTGCTGGCCTGGGCCTGGAGGATGAACGACGAGAAGTCCGATGCGTTCAGCGGGTGCTTGATGTTGCCGGCCACCGTACCGCCCGACGCCTTCACCACATCCGCCGTGGCGGTTTCCAGCGACTGGCCGAACGCGTAGTCGGCCGTCAGGAAATACCAGCTCTTCAGACCCTGCTTGACCATGGCCTTGCCGGCTACGTTGGCCAGCGCGTACGTGTCATACACATAGTGGACGATGTACGGCGAGCATTCCTCGTTGGTGTGGCGCAGGTTGGCGCCGCCAGTGATCAGCGAGATGCGCTTCTTCTCCGACGCGATGCGCGAGACGGCCAGCGCGACCGACGAGTTCGGCAGGTCGACAATGGCGTCGACGCCGTCCCGGTCGATCCACTCGCGCGCCTTGGCGCTGCCAATGTCCGCCTTGTTCTGGTGGTCGGCGGTAACCAGCTCGATCTTCTTGCCCGGCAGCCCATTGCCGAAATCCTCGATGGCCAGCTTGGCGGCTTCGACCGAGCCCTTGCCGGCGTAGTCAAGGTAGACGCCAGACAGGTCGGTCATCACGCCGATCTTGACGACATCTCCGGAAATCGCGGCGCTGGCAGCGCCGGCAAACGTGGAAAGGCTGAACGCCAGGGCGGACAGCAGGGTGGCTCGCTTCATCTCTTCTTCTCCGTGGTGGTGTTGCTAGAAAAGCTGGGCGGCTGCTCAGACCGCCATGTGCGCGTACCGGTAGTCGGCCGGCGGCACGAATGTTTCCTTGACCGTGCGCGGCGACACCCAGCGCAGCAGGTTCAGCGGCGAACCGGCCTTGTCGTTGGTGCCACTGCGGCGCGCGCCGCCGAACGGCTGCTGGCCGACCACCGCGCCGGTGGGCTTGTCGTTGATGTAGAAGTTGCCGGCGGCGAAGCGCAGGGCGTTGGAAGCCTGGGCGATGGCCGCGCGATCCCTTGCAAAGATCGCGCCCGTCAGTGCGTAGGGGCTGGTGCCGTCGACCAGTTCGAGCACCTCGGGCCAGTGCGCGTCGGCGTAGACGTAGACGGACAGCACCGGGCCGAACAGTTCGGTTTCCATCAGCGTGTGGCGCGGGTTGTCCACCTCCAGCACGGTCGGCGCGATGAAGTAGCCCACGCTGTCGTCGGCCTTGCCGCCGGTGACGAGCTTCACGGCGCTGTCGCTGGCGGCGCGTTGCAGATGGCCATGGATGCGGTCGAACGCGCGGCGGTCGATCACGGCGCCCATGAAGTTGGTGAAGTCGGTCACATCGCCCATCTGGATGGTCTCGGCCATCGCCACCACGCGCTCGCGCACGGCCGGCCACAGCGAGGCGGGGATGTAGGCGCGCGACGCCGCGCTGCACTTCTGGCCCTGGTACTCGAAGGCGCCGCGCAGCAGCGCCACGGCCAGCGTGTCGGCATCGGCGGACGGGTGGGCGAGCACGAAGTCCTTGCCGCCGGTTTCGCCGACCAGACGCGGATAGCTGCGGTAGCGCGACACATTGCGGCCGACTTCGCCCCACAGTGTGTCGAACACGGCCGTCGAGCCGGTGAAGTGAATGCCGGCCAGTTCGGGCCGCGCCAGCACGGCGCCGCTGATCGCCACCGGGTCGCCCGGCAGGAAGTTGATGACCCCCTTCGGCAGACCGGCGGCCTCGAGCAGCTCCATGAACAGGAAGTTCGACAGCGACGCCGTGGCGGCCGGCTTCCACAGCACGGTGTTGCCCATCAGCGCCGGGGCGATGGCCAGATTGCCGCCGATGGCCGTGAAGTTGAACGGCGTGACGGCGTAGACGAAGCCTTCCAGCGGACGGTATTCGAGGTGATTGCGCATGCCCGGCGACGAAATCGGCTGGCCGGCCGTCAGTTCGTGCGCGAACTGCACGTTGAAGCGCAGGAAGTCGATCAGTTCGCAGGCCGAGTCGATTTCGGCCTGGTAGGCGGTCTTGCTCTGGCCGAGCATGGTCGCCGCGTTCAGGCGGGCGCGCCACGGGCCGGCCAGCAGGTCAGCGGCCTTGAGGAAGACGGCGGAGCGCTCGGCCAGCGTGGCGTTGGCCCAGTCGCGTTGGGCGGCCACTGCGGCGTCGATGGCGGCGTGGATGGTGGTCTCGCCGGCGTTATGGACTTCGCCCAGGCGGCGGGCGTGGGCGTGCGGGGCGCGCACGTCGGTGATGTCGCCGCTAAGGATGCGCTCGCCGCCGACGATGGCCGGGATCTCGCGCACCAAGGCTTGCTGCTTGTCGAGTTCTGCCGTCAGCGCGACGCGTTCGGCGGTGCCCGGGGCGTGGTTCAGGACCGTTTCATTGATGGATTTTGGATAGGAATTGTTTGCAGACATATACGTTACGAGCTTATTTGGATATGAACATTAATAAATTGGATCCAGTTTAGCAGTCGGGATATTCAGGCACAATAGGGGCCTCACTCGAATCGCATACCGATCTCCAGCACCTCCCATGTCCACGCAAACGGGCCGCGCAAGCGCTCCTACCAAGGGTTTACCCCAGATCATTCGCGATCAGCTTCGCTACGAAATTCAGAAAGGCACGTTGCCGGCCGGGGCGCAGTTGCGCCAGGACGCGCTGGCGGAACGCTTCAACGCGAGTCGCATTCCCGTGCGGGAAGCGCTGCGCCAGCTCGAAACGGAAGGGCTCGTCACCTATCAGCGCAACCGTGGCGCGGTGGTGTCAGGGATGGATGCGACGCAGATCTGCGAGTTGCTCGATATCCGTGTCGCGCTGGAATGCCACGCGGCGCGCATCGGCGTGCCGAACATGGTTCAGCAGGACTTCCAGCAGATGCAGGAGATTCTGGACGCGTACTCGCAGTCGGATTCGCTCGCGGAGTGGGCCGAGTACAACCGGCGCTTCCATTTGGCGCTGTGCGCGCCCGCTAATAACAAGCGGCTGCGCCGGCTGATCGAGGAGTTCTGCCTGAACACGGACCGCTACACGCACGAGCAGATGTCTATGGCCACCGGCAAGGAAGGCCCGCAGGCGGACCACTATCGCATTCTGGAAGCATGCAAGGCGCGCGATGCCGAGAAGGTGGCGTCGCTGCTCGAGGAGCACATCCTCGAGACCAAGCGCAATCTGCTTGCCAGCGAGCGGATGAAGGACGTGGATTAAATCAAATCAGGCGGGGTGCACGACCACGAGCAGCGCCGTGGCGGCACTCTTGCCCGGATTGGCGATCGCATGGGCCACGTCCGCGCCATAGCGGGCGGTATCGCCATGCTTCAGCTTCTTCTCGTCCTCTGCGGCACGCACGGTCATTGACCCGCTCAGCACCGACAGGTGCTCCTGCGTGCCCGCGTCATGCGGCTCGGACGCCAGCACCCCACCGGGCTGGATCGTCAGCTCATACCACTCGAATTTCCCCGCCAGGTCGATCGGCCCGAGGATGCGCAGCTCGCAGCGCCCGTCCGGGCTTTTCAGCGCCGGGATGGCGTGCGGCTGCACCACGGCAATCGCCGGGGCCGGCGCGCTGGCCGCGCCATTGGCCAGGAAGTCCGCCAGGTTCACGCCCAGCGCGTTGGCCAGCCGCCACAGCACCGCCACCGTCGGATTGGTCAGGTTTCGTTCGATCTGGGACAGCATAGACTTGGAGACACCGGCGCGGCGCGACAGGTCATCCAGCGACAACTGCTGGGCCTGCCGCAGCGCCTGGAGCGCGCCTCCCACGGCGGGTGGCCCATCGGACTGGACGGGCGGCTTGGGGGAGTTGGGCGGGGAGGGTTGCGTCATCGTCATGTGTTCGTTATAGTGCACGAACCGTTCGTTATATAGAACATGTTCGATTTATCGAATCGAACGACCGAGACACTACCACCGGGAGCCGGGCCATGTCGAGTGCCGAGACTTTCTATGCATCCATCCGTGCGGAACTGGATGCCATCCGCGACGCGGGGCTGTACAAGCGCGAGCGCATCATCGCCACGCCGCAGGGCGCGGTCATCCGCACGGCCGACGGCCGGGAAGTGATCAACCTCTGCGCCAACAACTATCTGGGACTGTCCTCGCACCCGCAGGTGATCGAGGCCGCCCACGAAGCCTTGCGCACTCACGGCTTCGGCCTCAGCTCGGTGCGCTTCATCTGCGGCACGCAGGACCTGCACAAGACGCTGGAGGCGCGGCTGGCCCGCTTCCTCGGCACCGAGGACACCATCCTCTACGGCTCCGCCTTCGACGCCAACGGCGGCCTGTTCGAAACCCTGCTGGGCCCGGACGACGCCGTGGTCAGCGATGCGCTGAACCATGCGTCGATCATCGACGGCATCCGGCTCTCCAAGGCAAAGCGCTACCGCTACCAGCACAACGACCTCGACGACCTGCGCGTCCAACTCCAACAAGCCGACGCTGACGGCGCGCGCTTCAAGCTCGTGTTCAGCGACGGCGTGTTCTCGATGGACGGCACCGTGGCGCGTCTCGATGAGATCCGTGCGATCTGCGACGAGTACGGCGCGCTGCTTGGCATCGACGAATGCCACGCCAGCGGCTTCATGGGCGCACGCGGGCGCGGCACGCACGAGGCGCGCGGGGTGTTCGGCAAGATCGACATCATCACCGGCACGCTCGGCAAGGCGCTGGGCGGCGCCTCGGGCGGCTTCACCAGCGGGCGCAAGGAAGTGGTGGAACTGCTGCGTCAGCGTTCGCGTCCGTATCTGTTCTCGAATACCGTGGCCCCGGCCATCGTCGGCGCCAGCATCGCCGTGCTGGATATCCTCGAGGCCAGCACCGACCTGCGCGACCGGCTCGAGCGCAACACCGCCTTCTTCCGCAAGGGGATTGCCGCGCTGGGCTTCGATATCAAGCCGGGCGACCATCCGATCGTCCCGATCATGGTCTACGATGCGGAGAAAGCCCAGCAGCTTGCCGAGCGGCTGCTGGCGCTGGGCGTCTACGTGGTGGGCTTCTTCTACCCTGTGGTGCCGAAGGGCCAGGCGCGCATCCGCGTGCAGCTGAGCGCGGTGCACGATGAACCCACGCTGCAACGCGCGCTGGACGCCTTCGCGCAGGCCGGCCGTGAACTGGGGCTGATTCGATGAGCCAGGCAGTGAGCAAGCCGCAGATCCTGATCATCGGCGCCAACGGGCAGCTTGGGTCCGAACTCGCGCTGGCGCTGGCCGAGCGGCACGGGCGCGAGCATGTGGTCACCTCGGACGTGGTGCCTACCGGCCGCCACGTGCATATCGCCCATGAAATGCTGAACGTGACGGACCGGGGCGAACTGGCCACGGTGGTAGAGCGCCACGGCATCACGCAGATCTACCTGCTGGCCGCCGCGCTCTCCGCCACGGGCGAGAAGGCGCCGCAGTGGGCGTGGAACCTGAACATGACCGGACTGCTGAACGTGCTGGAACTGGCACGCCAGCAGGGCATCGAGCGCGTGTTCTGGCCCAGCTCGATCGCCGCGTTCGGCCCCACCACGCCCGCCGTGGACACCCCGCAGAAAACCGTCATGGAGCCGACCACGGTCTACGGCATTTCCAAGCAGGCGGGCGAGGGCTGGTGCCGGTGGTACTTCGAGAACCATGGTGTGGATGTGCGCAGCGTGCGCTATCCGGGGCTGATCTCGCACAAGACCCCGCCCGGCGGCGGCACCACCGACTATGCGGTCGATATCTTCCACCACGCGGTGCGCGGCGAGCCCTACGACTGCTTCCTGGAGTCCGACGAGCGACTGCCGATGATGTATATGCCCGACGCGATCCGCGCCACGCTGGAGCTGATGGAAGCGCCGCGCGAATCGATCCGGGAGCGGGGCAGCTACAACCTCGCCGGCATGAGCTTTACCCCGGCCGAGATTGCCGAGGCGATCCGCCGCCGGGTGCCGGACTTCGCCGTGCGCTATGCGCCGGACTACCGGCAGGCTATCGCCCGGGGCTGGCCCGATTCGATCGATGACAGCGCCGCGCGTACCGACTGGGGCTGGCAGCCGAAGTTCGGCCTCTCGGAGATGGTCGACGACATGCTGGAGAACCTGAAGGCCACCGCCGGATAAGCGCTCCCCAGATCACATGAACTAGTTCGGAAAGAAATAGTTTGCATCCTAATTAATTCACGTCTATCATTCGGCCCATGCCAAAGATAGACGCCCTCCTTTTTGCCTTTACCGGCCAGCTCATGCTGGCGGGCCGCCAATGGCGCCAGATCAGCCAGGCGTCGGTCACGGCACACGGGATTTCCGCAGCGGCCGCCGCGCCGCTGCTTTTCATTCGCCGCCTCGGCGGTGGGGTGCGCCAGGTGACGCTGGCGGACTACGTGGGCGTGGAAGGCGCCACGCTGGTCCGTCTGGTCGATCAACTGAGTGCCGCCGGACTGGTCCGCCGCGAGGTGGACCCCAGCGACCGCCGCGCCAACGTGCTCTCGCTCACCGATGCCGGTGAGCGCATGGCCGAGCAGATCGAAGTCGAACTCAAGCAACTCCGCGCCGAAGTGTTCGCCGAGATCAGCGAGACTGACCTCGAAGCCACGCTGCGCGTGCTGGACGCCTTGTACAAGGCCGCAGGAAATGCTTCCGCGGCGGCCAAGCTGGAGCCCTGAGCATCATGGGTAGTTGGCCATCCGCAAGGGACTGGGTTTTCTCGTTCAAGGCGTTCGCCGCCGCCATGCTGGCGCTCTGGATCGCGATGTACATGGGCCTGCCGCGGCCGTATTGGGCGATGGCGTCCGTCTACGTGGTGGCGCATCCGCTGACCGGCGCCACGCGTTCCAAGGCGCTGTACCGCGTGCTCGGCACGCTGCAGGGCGCCGCAGCCGGTGTGGCGATGGTGCCCTCGCTGGTCAACTCGCCGCCGCTGTTGATGGGCGCGGTGGCGCTCTGGACCGGCTGCCTGCTCTACATCGCGCTGCTGCACCGCACCCCCCGTAGCTACGTCTTCATGCTCGCCGCCTACACGCTGCCGCTGGTGGCGCTGCCGGCGGTCGACAATCCCGCCGCCATCTTCGATATCGCCATTGCCCGGGCCGAGGAAATCAGCCTGGGCATTCTGTGCGCGGCCGTGGTCGGCGCCGTGGTGTTCCCGGCGAGCGTGGCGGACGTGCTGCGCGACAAGTCGCGCCAGTGGATGGCCGACGCCGCGCTCTGGGCCGGCGACATGCTCTCGCCCAGCCCCGGCATGCAGGTCACGCGCCACCAGAGCCGTCACCGTCTGGCCGCCGATATCCTGGCCCTCGATCAACTCATCAGCCAGCTTGGCTACGACACCGAAAGCATCGCCCGGGTGCGCGCCGCGCGCGAACTGCGTGGGCGCATGACGATGCTGCTGCCGGTGATGTCCTCGCTGGCGGCGATCGTGGAATCGCTCCAGGCCGCCGGCGGCTTGCCGGACGCGCTGCGGACCCAGATGCGCGCGGTCCGCGCATGGATACAGGGCGGAGCGGTAGACGCGCCGCCCGAGCTGACCGGTACGCCGCTCGAACCCGGCTGGGATGCCGCGCTGGTCACTGCCGCCGAAGACCGCCTGCAACAGATGGTGGCGCTGTGGCGCGACTGCGTGTCCCTGTGCCGGCGCATCGGCGAACGCGACGTGCGTGGCGGCTGGATGCCTGAGTTCCGGCGTTGGGACGTCGGCCAGACGCGCCACTACGACCACGGCCTGCTGCTGTTTTCCACCGTCACGGTGGCCCTGTCGATCTTCGCCATGGGCATGCTCTGGATCCACATGGGCTGGGCCGATGGCGCCGGCGCCGTGGCGCTGGGCGCGGTGTCGTGCTGCTTCTTCGCCGCCCTTGATGAACCCGCGCCGATGATCCAGTCGTTCTTCAACTGGAACGTGGTGTGCATGGTGATCTCGATGGTGTTCCTGTTCGCCGTGCTGCCCGTGGCGCATGACTTCGAGATGCTGGTGCTGATGTTCGCCGTGCCGTACCTGATCATCGGCCTGCTGGTGGCGCAGCCGCGCCTGGCGATGATCGGCATGCCGCTGGCAGTGGTCACGGCCAACGACATCGGCATCTCGGGCGCCTACAGCGCGGACTTCCATACCTTCTTCAACAGCAATATCGCCGGCATCGCCGGTATCGCCTTCGCGCTGGTCTGGACGCTGGTGATGCGGCCGTTCGGCACGGCGGCCGCCACGCGCCGGCTGGTGCGGTCAAGCTGGGGCGATATCGCCGACAACGCGGTGGGCACCCGCCCCGAAGAACACACCCGGCTGCGCGCGCGCATGCTGGACCGGCTGGCGCAACTGGTGCCCCGGCTGGCCGCCAGCGAGAGCGAGGTATCGCCCGATGGCTTCAGCGAGGTGCGCGTGGAGCTGACCACGCTGGCACTCCAGCGCGAGATGCCCACCCTGTCAGCGCCCGAGCAGCATGCGGTCAAGCGCGTGCTGCGCAGCGTGGCCGGCTACTACCAGGCACGGCTGGACGGCAAGCTGAACGGACCGCCGCCGGCGCTGCACACGCGGCTGGCTAACGCGCAGCAGAAGGTGCAGTCGCGCATCGCGCTGGCTGCCCTGGTGGAGATGCAAGTGGCCCTGTTCCCGCCGGCCGTGGTGCCGGCCCCTGTTACCGGAGGCGCCTGATGCCCGGCGAATTCAGTCTTTATGGCGTGTTCATCCCCAGCCTGCTGGTGTGGATGCTGGCCGCCTTTGCGATCACGAGTGGCGCGCGTGCAGTGCTGACGCGCCTGGGGTTCTACAAGCTCGTGTGGCACCGTTCTCTGTTCAATCTGGCGCTGTACGCGATCGTCCTGGGTGGGGTGGTTGCCGTGGTGCCGTGGTTCCAATCATGAAATTCAAACTCTCTTCGCTCGGGCCAGTCGTGCTGACGCTGGCCGTCACCGCTGTCGGCGCGGTTGTCGTCAAGCATCTGTGGGATTACTACACCGTGGCGCCGTGGACGCGCGACGGGCATATCCGCGCCGAGGTGGTGCAGGTGGCGCCCGATGTCTCGGGGCTGGTCACGCGCATCGCCGTCAAGGACAACCAGCGCGTGAAGGCCGGCGACCTGCTGTTCGAGATCGATCATGAACGCTACACGCTGGCGCTGCGTCAGGCCCAGGCCACCGCCGCCGCGATGCGCGCCAGCCTGGCGCAGTACCGCCGCGAGGCGAACCGCAGCCAGAAGCTGGCCGAGGTGGTGTCGCGCGAGGTCGTGGAGGAAGGCCTGGCCAGGGTGCAGCAGGGCGAAGCCACGCTGGCACAGGCCGAAGCCGCCGTGGACGTGGCCAAGCTGAACCTGGAGCGCACGCGCGTGGTGAGCCCCGTGGAAGGCTACGTCAACGACCGCCTGCCGCGCCTGGGCGACTACGTCAGCACCGGCAAGCCCGTGCTGTCGATGGTCGATGCCCGGTCGTTCCATGTGGAAGGCTACTTCGAGGAAACCAAGCTGCACGGCATCCATATCGGCAGCCCGGTGGACATCCGCATCATGGGCGAGAAGGGCGTGCTGCACGGCCATGTGCAAAGCATCGCCGCCGGTATCGAGGACCGTGACCGCACCAGCAGCAACAGCCTGCTGCCAAACATCAACCCGACGTTCAACTGGGTGCGGCTGGCGCAGCGCGTGCCGGTGCGGATCCAGTTCGACCAGATGCCTGCCGACGTGCGGCTGGTGGCCGGACGTACCGCCACGGTCTCGGTGACCGGAGGGGGTACGCAGTGAACAGCGCAGTGAGTCGCTTAAGCCGTGCCGTGCTGGCGGGGATGCTCCCGCTCGCGCTGGCAGCCTGCATGACCGTCGGCCCCGACCACAAGGTGCCCGGCGATGCCGTGGTCAACGCCACCACCGCCAACGGCCCGTTCCAGGGCGCGGACAACCCGGCGGTGTCGATCGGCGACGTGCCCAACGACTGGTGGAAGCTTTACGACGACCCGAAGATCGAAGGGCTGGTGAAGCAGGCGCTCGTCGCCAACACCGACCTGCGCGTGGCCGCCGCCAACCTGAAGCGCGCCATCGCCGTCTATCACGAGGTGGAAGCCGAGAACTTCCCCGAGGCCAAGTTCCGCGCCAGCGCCGAGCGCGGCCAGATTGCCGGCGAGCCGCTGCTGAAGGAAGAAAAGATCCCGGCGATGAACTTCGGCGACATCGGCTTCGACGTGTCGTACCTGATCGACTTCTGGGGCAAGCTCACCCGCGCCGACGAAGCCGCGCTGGCCGGCGCACAGGCCAGCCAGGCCGCGCTGGACCAGGCCCGCGTGGGCGTGGTGGCGGAAACGGTGCGTGCCTATATGCAGGGCTGCACCGCCACGCATGAACTGCACGTGGCGCAACATCAGCTCGACCTCCAGGTGCGCGGCGCACAGCTCGCCCAGAAGATGGTCGATGCCGGACGTGGCATGCCGACCGACGTGCTGCGCGCGCAGGCGCAGGCCGATTCGCTGCGCGCCGTGCTGCCCAAGTACCGCGCCGAACAGGAAGGCGCTGCCTACCGGCTGGCCGTGATGCTGGGCAAGCCGCCCACCGCGCTGGACATGTCGAGCGTGGCATGCGAGCACGTGCCCATGCTGCGTCAGGCCCTGCCGGTTGGCGATGGCGCTGCGCTGCTCAAGCGCCGCCCGGACGTCCGTCAGGCCGAGCGTGAACTGGCCTCGGCGACGGCCAAGATCGGCGTGGCGACGGCGGACCTCTATCCGCAGATCCGCATCGGCGCCTCGGCGGGCTTCACCGGCATTCTCGATCACCTGGGCCAGGCGCCGACCGCGCACTGGGGCTGGGGCCCGGCGATTTCGTGGACGATTCCGACCAGCGGCACGCGCGCCCGCATCCACAACATGGAAGCCAGTGCAGAGGGTGCGCTGGCCCACTTCGACGGCGTGGTGCTGCGCGCGCTGCGCGAGACGCAAAGCGCGCTGTCCAGCTACACGCACGAACTCGAGCGAAACCAGGCGCTGCGCGACGCACGCGACAAGGCCGATGAGGCCGCCCGGCACAACCGGCTCCTGTATCAGGCGGGACGCTCGCCGTACCTGCAGAGCCTGGACGCGGACCGCACGCTGGCTAACAACGACGCCGCGCTTGCCGCCTCGGACGCGCAGATCGCCATGGACCAGATCAACCTGTTCGTGGCGCTGGGCGGGGGCTGGCAGGATGCACCGGCCGTGGCGAGTGCCCCGATAAATTAGCGTTGGCAAATCGGAAAGCGCCGCCGCGGAACCTGCTTGAATCCATCCGGGTTAGCCGGCGGTCTTCCTGGCGCTTTCCGTCCCTCGGCGGGCTTATAGCGCTCGTCGATGGCATCCTCCAATTGAAGCGGCACGCATAACTGGCGCCTATGGGCCCAGTCGCTTCGTCGTGCGCTATCGAAAGGGGCGGTTTCCTTTGCAACGGCGCTACCTCGCTTTTGGCGAGAATCATTTCACAAGCGAAATGATCCAGGTAAAGGTGCTCCATGGAAGTCAGCGCACTCATGCTCTCGCGCATTCAGTTTGCGTTCACGGTGTCGTTTCACATCATCTTCCCTTCGCTCACGATCGGGCTGGCCGCTTGGTTGACGCTCCTCGAGGGTATGTATCAGTTCACGCGGAAGGAAGTCTATCGACGCGTGTTCGATTTCTGGCTGAAGATCTTCGCCGTTGCCTTTGGCGTTGGCGTAGTTTCAGGTGTCGTGCTGGGATTCGAGTTCGGAACGAACTGGAGTGAACTGTCGCGCCTCTCCGGACCCGTGCAAGGTCCGTTGCTGACGTATGAGACTTTCACCGCATTCATGCTCGAAGCGTCGTTCTTCGGGGTGCTGCTGTTCGGGCGATCCAGGGTCAAGCCAGGCTTCTACTTGTTCTCGGTAGCGATGGTTGCGCTCGGGACAACGTTCTCAGCCTTCTGGATCATGGTCAACAACAGTTGGATGCAACACCCGGTTGGCTACGATTTCATCGATGGTCGCTTTGTCCCGACGGATTGGGCCGAGATCATCTTCAGTCCGGTCGTTTGGGTGCGCTTTCCTCATATGTTGTTGGCGTCGTACCTGACTGGCGCGTTCTGTGTCGCTGCGACTGGTGCCTGGTACACGCTGCGCAAACTCTGTGAGCCGGAAGCGAAGGTGATGCTACGGATGGGCCTGGCGCTGGCCACGGTTCTCATACCAGTGCAACTTGTGTTCGGGCACCTGGTCGGTGACTATGTACACGACGACCAGCCGGCAAAATTCGCTGCAATTGAGGGGCGTTGGCATGACGAGCAGCCTGCGGCAGAGGTGCTCATTGGATGGCCGGACGAAGAAAAGGAAACGAATCACTACGAAGTATCGATTCCGATTCTCGGAAGCCTGATTGCGACCATGACCACCGATTCGAAGGAGGTGGGGCTCACGAGTTTTCCAAAGGAGCAGCGGCCACCGGTATTGATTCCGTTTCTCGCATTTCGTGTGATGGTCGGCTGTGGGATTGCGATGCTGCTTATTGCGTGGCTCGGTAGCTGGTTCTCCTTCAGAAACAGCATCGAGGAAAAGAAGACGCTCCTGTGGGCAACCTATCTTTCGTTTCCCTTGCCGTTCGTGGCGATTCTGACGGGATGGTTCGCAGCAGAAGTTGGGCGACAGCCCTGGACCGTATGGGGGGTGCTGCGCACAGCAGACGCACTGACGCCGACGCTGACGGCTCGCGCGGCGGGCGCTTCACTGTTTGTCTTCGTTGTGACGTACTTGATTGTCTTCTCGTTCGGCACGTATTACGTCTACAAGCTACTCCGCAATGGTCCCGCTTCGATCGACCAGGACCGCGAGCCATCGGGAACGTCCAACAGACCGTTGGCAGTCGCTGCGGCGGAATCGTTTCGTGATTGATGAACTGACTACTCTGTGAGGCAACCATGATTACGTACTGGTCCGCAATCCTGGCCATCAGTATGCTCGTCTATGTGCTGCTCGATGGTCTTGACCTCGGTGTCGGCATGTTGTTTGGCACGACTCGGAATGAAGCACGAAGAAAGTCGATGCTGGCTTCAATCGCGCCGATTTGGGATGGTAACGAGACGTGGCTGATCGTGGCGGGCGTTGTGCTTTGGGGCGCATTCCCAATGGTCTATTCGACGCTGCTCGGTGCCTTCTACATTCCCGTCTGCGTCATGCTGGCGGGCTTGATCTTCCGCGGCGTTTCGTTCGAGTTCCGTGTCCATGCGCATCGTTCCAAGCCGGTGTGGGATTGCGGCTTAGTCGTTGGATCTCTCGTGGCAACGTTTATGCAAGGCGCGATGATTGGCGCGTTGGCAGAGGGTCTGCCCATCGAAAATGGGCGATTCATGGGCAACGATATGAGCTGGCTCAGCCCGTTCTCCGTAGTCGCCGGCATTGCGCTTTGCTTCGGCTACATGTTGCTCGGAGCGGGGTGGCTGGCGAAGAAGTGCGAGGGAGAGACGCGCGATGCCGCATTCAGGGCGATTCCTCGCTTGCTTGTCGTCGTACTCGTCTTGCTCATCGCACTCTTCTTCCACGCGTTGTACGCCAATTTTGCGGTCATGGCGCGATGGACGGAGCGTCCAGTGCTGTTCCTTGTACCGTTCGTTGGGTTGATCGCCGTGTTGATTGTCTGGCATGGGGCAAGAAGGGCGATGGATACTTCGGTATTCCTGGCGTCCGCAGCCTTGTTCGTGGTGGCATATGGGATGTTCGCCGTCTCGTTCTGGCCGTACATCGTGCCGTTCAGCATCACGATCAATGAGGCTGCTGCGCCGATGTCGAGCCTGTCGTTCATGTTCTGGGGGGCTGGTCTCTTTGTCTTCCCATTGATGCTGGCTTACACCCTGTGCGGCTACACGGTCTTCAAAGGCAAGGTTGACGTCACGTCCGAGCATTATTGAAGGCCCTACGCTATCTGACTGACGTCGAGCATCCTCAGTCAGATAGCGGCGAAGAAGAAGCGGGTCATTCCGGCACGATGTCGGGGCGGTCACGCGGGAACTGCGCCAGCGTTTCCGCGCTGATGTTCAACGTTTGCATGACCATCTCAGGCGGTGTATGCGTGAGCCAGTCGGACAGCGCCACCTCCGCAAAGTGGTCAGCCTTGAAGACCTCGACCATGATCAGGTCCGTGTTGCCGACATTCTGCACATAGTGACCGAGCCCCTTCTTCACGTAGCCGATATCACCCGCGTTGAAGTCGGCGGTCATCGCCTTGGGACCCGTATCGAAGACAGTCATGCGCCCTTTGCCCTTGATGTAGTACTGCCATTCGTCGGCGTTCGGGTGCCAGTGCAGCTCGCGCAGACCGCCCGGCACCACCGTGACCAGCGCCGCGGCCACATTCTGCGAGATTTTGAAGTTGCGGCTGTCCGCAATCTGTACATAGCCGCTGCGCGTCTTGTGCACCGGCGTGGAACCTGCCAGCGAAAACGTTACCGGAAGTGCGGGTGGACCTTTCTTCGAGGCGGAAGCACGTTGTGCTGCCGCGAGTGGTCCCGGCTCCTTGCCTTGGAAGATCCAGAGGTTGTCGACGGGAATATCCTTGAGCGATTCCACCGGAACGCCGAAATTAGCAGCCAGCACTTCAGGCGGCGTGTGAGCGAGCCAGTCCGTTACCAGCAGCGTGTTGAATTCGGACGCCATGCCGCTATCGAACGCAATCAGAAATTCCGCGCCGGTGGTGCCTGCTCCCTGCAGCGAATGCGGCAGCCCTGGCGGGAAGTACCAGAGGTCGCCTGCTTTGACGTCCTGCACCGATGAACGGCCTTCTTCATCAAGTGTCGTGATGCGGCATTTG
Organism: Cupriavidus sp. OV096; assembly: GCF_900115455.1. Classification (NCBI taxonomy): domain Bacteria; kingdom Pseudomonadati; phylum Pseudomonadota; class Betaproteobacteria; order Burkholderiales; family Burkholderiaceae; genus Cupriavidus; species Cupriavidus sp. OV096. The sequence goes on along the minus strand of NZ_FOWM01000007.1, from coordinate 239,774 downwards.
CCGTCGAGCATGATGGCCCATTCGGCCTGCTGATGCCAGTGCATCTCGCGAATGCCGCCCGCCGAAAGCCGCATGTTCACGCCGGAGATGTCCTTGGAGATGGCAAAATCCTCCTGCGTGACTTCGCGTGCCCAGCCGCCGTTCTGGATACGCTTGTGCGCATTGTTGAACGACGACCAAAACTGCGGCATGCCGTTGACATCGGTGGCCGGCGCGTCCTGGGCGGACGGGAACTGCCGTGCCAGCATATCGTCCCGCGGGCCGGGATCGGTGAGGCCCTGCCGGTTGCGCGCGTTGATCGCCCCTTCAGGCGGACGGTCTGGATTGCCGAATGAAGCGGCATGAGCTGACGCAGCGGCGGCTGCAAACGCCGCGGTTGCCGTACCGATCATTACCTTTCGTCTGGACAAGTCAGTCATGATTTTTCCTTTGCATGGATAGGGAAGTCTCACGCGCGTCAGAAGCGCCCAAGGGACGGTGTTGGAGGGCCCGCCAGGCATCGCCGCCATGTCGGGCAAGAAGCCATCAGGCGCCGTTGTAGTTGATCTTCAGCGTCTGGTTATCCAGCGACGTTCGCACCTTGTCCGAGAGCTTCTTGGTGGGTGCTTTCCGGCATTCGTCAACCACGTGAGCGACCGTGCGCGGCGTGTCAACGACGATCTGGTCGTTCTCGCGCACGCCCAGCTTGTCTACGCTGGCGATCCAGTAGACCACCGCCGGCTTGTAGGTTTCGCTGACCGAGAGGAACTCCTCGCAAGTCATCTTGAACGGCTTCACGGTCTTGACTTCGTCAGTGGCAGCAGAGGCGATGAGCGGGGCGGAAAGGGTGACGATAGCGAGGGAAAGAATCAGGCGTTTCATGCTGGCTCCTGGAAGCTTCGTTGGGATGGATCGACGTGAAGCGCAATCAGGAGAATGATCTCGTTCACGCCTGGGCCTATCGTAGAAGGTCGCGCAGGTGGGGGATTTTCGGAGCATGTCAGGCGTTTTCAAATCGCATGGCTATGCCTTCTTCGAGGCAGGGGAGGCCGTCGGGTGCAACAGCACTGGAATGGATTTTGAGGTTGGGGTATTGCAGACGTCCCCCACGCTGTCCAACGGTACCAGCGGGTTGGTTTCCGGATAGTAGGCGGCGATGCATCCGCGCGGAATGTCGTACGCCACCAGTCGGAATCCGTCGGCACGCCGCTCGACATCGTCGTGCCATACCGTGGTCATGTCGACCCAGTCGCCGTCGCGCAGGCCCAGCATTTCCAGGTCCGCCGCATGGATGAAGACCACGCGCCGCTGCCCGAAGACGCCGCGATAGCGGTCGTCCAGCGCATAGATCGTCGTGTTGTACTGGTCATGAGAACGCGTGGTCATCAGCGTCATCAACCGCTCGCCATAGCGGGCGCGGGCCTGGGCAATCGGTGTGTCCGGAGTCAGTGCGTTGACAATGAACTCCGCCCTGCCGGAGGGCGTGTGCCATTGCCGCTCGCGCGCGGGAACATACAGATGAAAACCACCGCGCATGGCGATGCGGGCGTTGTAGTGCTCGAAGCCGTCGATGACTTCCGCGATCTTGTCCCGAATGCGGGCGTAGTCCTGTGCGTACCAGAGCCAGTCGACCGTCTCGCTGCCCAGCGTCGCATGGCCCAAGTTGGCAATGATGGCAGTTTCGGACATCAGGTCGGGTGATGCGGGCTTGTTCATGCCAAAAGAGATGTGGACCTGCGAGACTGAGTCTTCCACGGTCACGCCTTGCGGAGCGCCGTCCTGCAGGTCAATCTCAGTGCGCCCCAGTGTCGGCAGGATCAACGCCTCTTTTCCATGGATAAGGTGGCTGCGGTTAAGCTTGGTGGCGATATGCACCGTCAGGTCGCATGCGCGCAGGGCGTCCCAGGTGCGCTCGGTATCAGGTGTAGCCGATGCAAAATTCCCGCCCAATGCGATAAAGACCTTCACGTCTCCCCGCAGCATCGCCTCGATGCTCTCCACAACGTCGTAGCCGTGTTCGCGCGGCGGATTAAAGCCGAAGGCTGCGCCGAGCTTGTCGAGGAAGGCCCCGGTCGGCTGCTCCTCGATGCCGACCGTCCGGTTCCCCTGCACATTGGAGTGGCCGCGAACGGGGCACAGGCCCGCGCCTTCGCGCCCGATATTGCCACGCAGCATCATCAGGTTGGTCAGCATCTGGATCGTCTGTACCGAGTGCTTGTGCTGAGTCAGACCCATGCCCCAGGTACAGATCACGCGCTCGCCCCGGACATAGATGGTGGCCAGACCCTCGATCTCTTCGCGCGGTACGCCAGATTCGCGCTCGATGATGGGCCACGATTCGGCGCGCAGGTCGGCCGCGAAAGGCGCGAAGCCGTGCGTGTGCTCAGCAATGAAAGCCGTGTCCAGTACGCGAGCCGTTCCATTGGTCAACGCTTCGTCGTCCAGTTCCAGCACGCGCTTCGCCACCCCCTTGATCAGCGCGTAGTCGCCGCCAAGTGTCGGACGCACGAACACCGAGCAGATCTTCGTCTCTGACATTGTCAGCATTTCGACCGGGCTCTGCGGGCTGGTGAAGCGCTCAAGCCCACGTTCGCGCAGCGGGTTAATTGATACCAGCGTGGCGCCCCGCTTGGCGCAGTCGCGTAGTTCGGAGAGCATGCGCGGATGGTTTGTGGCGGGATTCTGGCCAAACAGCAGGATCGTGTCGCAGGTCTCGAAATCATCCAGCGTGACTGTGCCCTTTCCGACGCCTACGGTGTGCGGCATGCCACGACTGGTGGCTTCGTGGCACATGTTCGAGCAGTCCGGAAAATTGTTGGTGCCCAGCATCCGTGCAAACAGCTGATACATGAAGGCGGCCTCGTTGCTCGCGCGCCCGGACGTGTAGAAAGCAGCCTGATTCGGGTCGGGCATGGCGCGCAGCCGGGTACCAATAAGGGAAAAGGCATTCTGCCAACTGATCGGGCGATACGTATCTGACGTTGCGTCATAGACCACAGGCCCGGTCAGACGGCCATGCTGCTCCAGCTCGTAGTCGGTCTCTCGCATCAGCGATTCCACCGTGTGATGCGCGAGGAATTCGGCCGTCACGCGCTTGCCGGTAGATTCAGCTGCCACGGCCTTGACGCCGTTCTCACAGAACTCGAACGTCGATGCGTGTTCGCGGTCAGGCCAGGCGCAGCCTGGGCAGTCAAAGCCGTCTGGCTGGTTCTGGCGGAACAGCATCGCGTAGTCACGGCCCGGCACGCGTTCCTTGATGAGGTTGATGGCGACATACTTCAGCGCGCCCCAGCCGGCGGCGGCGTGGGCATAGGGTTCGATGCGGGGCTTTGATTTGAAGGCCATGACTGGGTCTCCTGCCTTAAAGAGTTCGATGCCTTGTGATGGCCCGAGCGTAAAGGAGGAAGGATTGCGGCAATTGCGTCTTGCGGAGCCAGTTTCGTTTTCGCACGACATGCCGGAGGCCCGGAATGCCGCAGGCAAACCAAAGGATGAAGTGGCTCCACAAATTGCCTAGGCGAGAAAACCCAGGGACGAATGCGGTCGGTGTGCCGGGCGCTCAGTCGGCGTACTGGAGGAACGCGACGGTAATCAAAATCAGATTCAGGACGGCAAGGACAATCCAGCCGTACATCAGCAGCAGGCTTTCCTGTTCGCTCACGAGGGCCTCCGCGATGTCAGGGTGCGTTGGGGGCGCCGGTGCGGGGATGTGGTCGGGGGCAACGGCGAGGCGCTGCATCCAGGTTATTTGGCTTGTCATGGTCGGCTCCCGTGGAAGCAATCGATGTTGACTGGAATGCTAGGAGCCCGGTGCGGATGGCCACAATAGTCGCGTAGGTGGTGTCGCGTTAAACGAAGGTATGGGGGGGCCCCCTTCTTGCCAGCCGCATCCGGAACACGCCACCGCGCGTGACGCGCGGCAGGGCGCCTAGTGCTTCGGATGGCAGGCCGCCTTGCCGTCATGGCATCGGACCGGTGCCGGTGCTTTGGCCACAGCGCTGGCGGATGGCAGCACGCTGTAGTCGTAGCGATCGGCGGCAAACGGGCTGGTGGCTGGGTCGGTGGCATGGGCGGCCACGGTACCGAGCAGGCAGGTGGCGGCTAGAACGGAGCGGAACAGGGTCGAACGCATGGAGATTCTCCAGTGGGACTGCGATGGATCTGCGGTTCAAGCGCCGATCAGCATGGCGCCGGCCCCGCAAACAGGCGGGTGCCGTCTTGGGTAATGATGTAGCGCATATCTGTCTTCCTGAGGAGTGAGTGAGACTTGAGAATACGGCCCGCGGGCGTAGGGCCATTGTGCGCGGCCGGTGGAGGTGTCGTATATGCACGTCGACCCCGGTGACGCCCGCCGCTCGCCGAGGCGCTGGGCATCATCGGCTTGAAGCGGGGCATGGGCGTCCGGGCAGCGCCAACAGAGCATCAGCCTCAGTCTGAGGCCGGCGTGCTTGCCTCGGCGGGCTCGCCCGTCTTCCCATCCTTTCTATCCCATCCCCCACCCAGCGCCCGGAACAGCGAGACGCTGGCCGTCAGCTGGCGCCGGTGCACGGCTTCCAATGCGCGGGCGTCGGTCAGGGCGGTGGCCTGCGCCACGTTGACGTCCAGGTAGGCGGAGGCGCCCTTGCGGTAACGCTCGGTGGCCTGCTGCAGGGCGCGGTCGGATGCCGTGACGGCGGCCCGCTGGCTGGCGGCTTCCTCGTCGAGCAACCGCAGCGCCGCGTAGTTGTCTTCCACATCCTGCACGGCATTGAGCACGGTCTGGCGGTAATCCGCCGCGCTGGCGTCGAACTGGGTGCGGGCGCTGTCCACGCCGGCCTGGCGCTTGCCGCCATCGAAGATCGTCGCGGCCAGTGACGGGCCGACGGCCCAGAAGCGGCTCGGCGCCGTCAGCCATCCCGCCAGGCCGGAACTTTCCAGTCCGCCGTTCAGGTTCAGCATCAGCGTCGGGAAGAAGGCCGCGCGTGCCACGCCGATCTGCGCGTTGGCGGCGGCCACCCGGCGCTCCGCCGCTGCGATGTCCGGACGGCGTTGGAGCAGTGTGGCCGGCACGGCCGCCGGCGTGGCGGGCAGGGCGATGCTGGTCTCACCCGGATTCGACGTGGCCACCGGCAGGGTAAAGGTGCTCGCCGGCTCGCCCAGTAGCGTGGCCAGTGCATGCATCAGCTGCGTACGCGCCAGTTGCAGGTCGGTCAGCTGGGCGCGCGTGCCTTCCACGCGCGCCTTCGCCTGGGCGACATCGCTTTCCGCCGCAATGCCGCCCAGGTAGCGGTTGGTCACCAGTTGCAGCACCGATGCGTAGGCGTCCACGGTCTGCTGCAGCAGCGCCGCCTCGCGGTCGAGCGATCGGATGCCGAAGTAGTCGATGGCGGCTTCCGCCAACAGGCTCAGGCGGACGGCGGCCACATCGTCGGCGCTGGCCTGCAGGCGGGCCTTCGCGGCGTCGACGTTGTTGCCGATGCGGCCGAACAGGTCAGGTTCCCAGGTGGCACCGAGACCAATCAGGTGATCGGGCGTGGTCCTGCCGGCCAGCGAATGGCCCAGCACGTTGGCTGACAGGTGTGTACTCGTGACGCTGGCGGCGGCGCCGACGGTGGGGAAGTAGTCGGCGCGGGCGGCAGCCACCTGCGCGCGCGCATCGCGCAGCAGGGCCATGGACTTGAGCAGGCTCTGGTTCGAGACGTCAATGCGTGCCAGTAGGGCGTCGAGTGTGGCGTCATCGTAGGCGCGCCACCAGTCCGACGCGATGGCGTCCTGGTGCTGGACAGCCTCGGCTTCCTGATAGGTGGCCGGCAGCGGCATCGCCGGCACTTCGTACGGCTCGGTGGCGCATCCGGCCAGCCAGGCGCAGGCCAGCACGACGGCGGTGTGCCTGATGGAATGCCTGGTGGTGCGCTTCGTGTCCCGCTTCATCTTCCGGTCGCCGCTCATGCCGCGTCCCCCTTGGCGGGGGCGGCCACGCGCACGGGCATGCCGGAGACGATGCCGTCGCCGGGGTTGACGACGACCCGGTCGTTCTCCTGCACGCCACTTAGTACCTCCACATGCGAACCGAAATCTCGACCGAGTGCGACCTGACGAATCGTCAGCTTGTTTTCAGCATCCACAACGGCCACCGCAGGGCCACTGGCGGGAAACATCAACGTATTGGCTGGCAGATCCAGGCCCGCATGGGCGCTGCCCACTTCCAGATGCACCTGGGCGTAGGTGCCGGGCAGGATACGGCCGTCCTGGCTGTCGACGTCAAGCTCCACGCGCAGGCTGCGCGTGATGGGGTTGATCGCACCGGCCGTGCGCGTAACGGTGGCGGGGTAGCGTTGTCCCGGCGCTTGCGGCAAAGTCAGCCAAGCGCGCGTGCCCGGCACCGTTGCCGCGCTGACATCCTGGGGGACCTGAGCATAGACGCGCAGCCGCGTGCCGGCCGAGATATGGAATAGTTCGCGGTCCTGGCTCGGTGCGCTACCCGCGTCAATCAGCGCCCCCGTATCGACATTGCGTGCGGTAATCACGCCATCAAACGGCGCGCGGATCTGCATGTAGCTGGCCAGTTGTGCCAGCCGCGAAGTATTTGAGCGTGCCGCGGCCAGCAAGGCCGCCTTGGCATGCATGTCGGCGACTTTCTGGTCGGTTTCCTGCTGCGCGACGGAGTTAGTCGCCTGCAGGTCCTGCCAGCGCTTGGCCGTGGTGCTGGCCAGCTGGTAGTTGGCGGCCGCTGTTGCTTCGTCGGCGCGAGCCTGGCGCAACTGGTCGGATACCTCGGGCGCATCAATCTCCGCTAGCAACTGGCCAGCCTTCACCGAGGTGCCGATGTCGGCGTACCAGCGCCGCAGATAGCCGTTGACGCGCGCATGGATGGCGGCATCGTCGTAGGCCTGGACATCGGCTGGCAGGGTGATATCGCGCACGGCTGCAGCATTTCGGGGGGACACCACACTGACGACAGGAATTTCCGCGCTTTTGGCGCGCAACTGCAAAGCGCCAAAGCTGTGCCAGCGTGGGAAGATCCCGGCAGTAAGGGCTGCTGCGACGCAAAGGCCCGATACCGCCAGTATGGCGAGGCGTGACCGGCTACGTGGCGCCGAGGCCGTAGTACGAGGTTTGCTATGTGTCATGCCAGGTCTTCTCGAAGCGTGGCGGAGTCGTCGACTCGGGTGCGGCCCGCCATCCAGTCATGCAGGGTGGCAAAGAACACTGGCACGAGTACCAGCGTTGCGGTTGTGCCGAATGCCAGGCCGCCAATCACGGTGCGACCGAGCGGCGCATTCTGCGCGCCCGCACCACTTGTCGCCAAAGCCATCGGCACCATGCCGAACAGCATGGCCAGCGCCGTCATCGCCACAGGGCGGAAGCGACTGAAGCCAGCTTCCCATGCTGCATCCACGGCAGATTTTCCGCCTGCCATCCCTTCGCGCGCGTGGCTTATCACGAGGATGCTGTTAGCCGTCGCGATGCCAACGCAGATGATGGCCCCCGTGAGCGCGGGAACACTGATGGTGGTATCGGTCGCAAATAACATCCATGCCATGCCAGAGAGCGCTACGGGAAGTGCGCCAACGATGGCAAGTGGATCGAGCCACGACTGGAAGTTCACGACCATCAACAGGTAGACCAGCACGATGGCAGCAGCCAGGCCGGCCAGCAGGCCTGCAAACGATGCATGCATTGTCTGCACCTGGCCGCGGACAACGATGTCTGAGCCAGCCGGCAACTGATCGTGCGCCTTGTTGACGATACGCTGCACATCGCTGGCCACCGAACCCAAGTCGCGACCCCGTACCGCAGCGAACAGATCGAGTACTGGTTGCACGTTGTAATGCGAAACCACACCTTGCTGACTGGAGCGCGTGATGGTGCCGAACTGGCCAAGCTGCCCAGCGCCACCTTGCTGCACAGTGTCAGCGCCCAGGCCAAGTGGAATGCTCGACAGCGTTTGCAGCGAGTCCATTGCATACTGCGGCACCGATACGGCCACCTGATAACTGACGCCGTTCTTGGGGTCAAGCCAGAAGTTGGGCGCTGTTTGGCTGCTGCCGGACAGGGAGATCAGCAGGTTCTGCGCCACTTCGCGTTGGGACAGCCCCGCCTGCAGGGCACGTGTGCGGTCAACATTGAGACTCAGGGCAGGCTGGTCGGTCGGCTGTTGGAGGTGCAGGTCGGTCAGTCCGGGCACGCCTGCCAGGGCGCGCATCAGTTGATCGGCCACTTTGCGGTTGCCTTCCAGGTCTTTCCCGACTATTTGGATGTCGATAGGCGCAGGCAGGCCGAAATTGAGGATCTGGCTGACCATGTCGGCCGGCAGGAACGAAAAGCTGACCCCGGGAAAGTTCTTCCGCAGGGCCGCGTCGAGCTGTTCGACCAGCACGCCAGAACGGCCGGCATCGGGCTTCAGCGACACCAGGATCTCCGCGTCGCCGGTGCCAATCGGCAGCGCAGAATCGTAGGTCAGGTTAATGCCGCTGACGGGCAGGCCAATGTCGTCGACGATGCCGGCCACGTGGGTGGGTCCGATGACCAGGCGGACCTCATTTTCCACTTCATCTACGATACGCGCCGTTTCCTCGATGCGCGTGCCGGTGCGTACCCGCATATGCAGTCGGATCTCGCTGCCTTCGATGGTGGGAAAGAAATCCTGGCCCAGGAACGGCACAAGCGTCATCGACACCAAAAAAACTAGCGCGAAGAACGAAACGGTACGGCGTGGCGCAGCCAGCGCAGCGCGCAGCAGGCGCGAATACGAAAGCCTCACCCGTTCGAATCTCGCGTCAAATCTCGTATGAACCGCGCTGAACCAGCTGGCCAGGCGTCCGCCCTTGGGCCGCTGCGCATTTTCGCCGCGCAGTAGATAGTGCGCCAGCGTGGGAATGAGCGTGCGGGAAAGGAAGTAGGAGGCCATCATCGCAAACACCACTGATTCGGCCAGGGGCACGAACAGGTAGCGAGCGACGCCGCTGAGTAGGAACATCGGCAGGAACACGATGCAGATGCACATCGTGGACACCAGCGTGGGCAGTGCGATTTCTCCCGAACCGTCAAGGATGGCCTGCTCGAGTGGCTTGCCTGTCTCGCGATGATGGGCAATATTTTCGATTGCCACGGTGGCGTCATCTACGAGTACGCCCACGGCAAGCGCGAGCCCGCCCAGGGTCATGATGTTCAAGGTCTGCCCCAGCGCCGCCAGGGCGATGAGTGCTGCCAGTACCGATAGCGGAATCGTGATGGCAATGATCAGCGTGGCGCGCCAGCTACCCAGGAACAGCAGGATCATTGTGGCTGTCAGGCAGGCGGCCACCAGCGCCTCGTGCAGCACACCGTCGATCGCCGACAATACGAACACTGACTGGTCCGACAGGGGTTGCACGTGGAGCGACTTCGGCAGTCCTGAAAGAATGTGCGGCAGCAGGGCCCGGATCTGCGAAACGACGGTCAGTGTTGAGGCACTGCCAGTCTTCTCGATTTCCAGCAGCGCGGCTCTCTTGCCGTCATGCCGCACCACATTGGTCTGGGGCGCGTAACCATCGTGGACCTGCGCCACGTCGCGAACATAGACCGTGCCGTTGGGGCCGCTGCGGACCGGCAAGTCGTTCAACGCGGCTACGGTCTGCGTACTGCCATTGAGATCTACCCGGTATTCCAGCGAGCCAATCTTGGCGGTGCCGCCAGGCAAAACCAAATTCTGGGCGTTGATCGCGCTCACGACATCGACTGGAGCCAGGCCGCGTGCCTGGAGTGCCGGTACATTAAGGTCCACCGTCACCTGTCGTACCTTGCCGCCGTAGGGAAGCGGCACTGACGCGCCCTCTACTGTGGCCAGTTGGGTGCGGATAAAGCTGTTGCCCAGGTCGTACAGTTCCTGCTCCGGCAGCGTGTCGCTGCCTAGCGCCAGGCGCAGGATTGGTACCGTAGAGGCGTTGTAGCTAAGGACAAGGGGTGGCGTGGCGCCCGGCGGCATCTGCTTGAGAATCGATTGCGCGCCGGCCGTGGCTTGAGCAATCGCCCGGTTGATGTCAGCGCCGGGGTGGAAGAAGACCTTGATGACGGCCACCCCCGGTAGCGACTGCGACTCGATGTGCTCGATATTGTCGACGTCGGTGGTCAGGGAACGCTCGTATTCCGTGACGATACGTTGCGCCATGTCTTCGGCAGACAAACCGTTGTAGCTCCAGACCACGCTGACCACCGGAATGTCGATCGACGGAAAAATGTCCGTAGGCATGCGCAGGATGGAAACCATCCCACCAAGCAACAGCAGAATGGCTAGCACAACGAAGGTATAGGGCCGGCGTAGTGCAAGCCTGACGATCCACATGTTCGTTTTCCTGGTTCACCTGTCCCGATTGAAGGCAAAGTGAGTCTAGGAAGAAATGGCCGCAGGACTATTTCGGAAACTGGCGGCGCTTTTCTGTTCGAACTGTCGAGATATGCAACTTTTGAAAAGCGCAACGTGCCGACGATGAGTGCGAGCCACCCGACCGGCAAGGCACATTGAGGTAAAGTTTCGTCCCGGCCGCGTCCATCCGACGCGGCCTTGCCGCCGCCGATCCGCGCGAGGTGTCGGAGTTCAACGACTACGTGCAGCCGAACGCCGCGCTGGACGCGGGCGATCTGGAGGCCAACAGCTTCCAGCATCAGCCGTACCTGGACAGCCAGGTCAAGCAGCGCGGCTACAAGATGGTCAGCGTGGGCTACACCTATATCTCGCCGCTGGGCGTGTACGCGCAGAAGCTGAAGTCGCCGAAGGACCTGCCGCAGGGCGCCAAGGTGGCCGTGCCGAACGACCCGTCGAACGAGAACCGCGCGCTGCTTTTGCTCGCCGCACAGGGCGTGATCAAGCTGAAGCCGGGCGTGGGCACCAACGGCGTGAACGCTACGCCGCTGGACGTGGCCGAGAACCCCAAGAAGCTCAAGATCGTGGAACTGGACGCCGCCCAGCTGGCGCGCGCCCTGCCTGATGTGAGCGCCGCGGTGATCAACACCAACTACGCGCTCGCCGCCGGCCTCCGGCCGACCAAGGACGCCATCGCCATGGAAGACATCCGCAGCCCGTACGCGAACATTATCGTGGTGCGCACGCAGGACAAGGACAAGCCGTGGGTCAAGAAACTCGTGGCGGCGTACCAGTCGGAAGACGTGCGCCAGTTCATGAAGGAAAAGTACAAGGGCGCGATGGTGCCGTCGTTCTGATCGGCACTTCATCTATCCATACTCGATTTCCTTCGTTCGCCCTCGGCGGCGACGGCGCTAAGGTAGGGGTCGATCCAAACGGAGAACCACCAGTGGCTACCCCCCTCAAAGTCGTCGCCGTCAATGGCAGTGTCCACCAGCCCTCGCGCACCCGTGTGCTCGTGCAGGCACTGCTGGAGGCGCTGGAAGAACGGCTCGTGCTCGACACCCGCATCGTCGACCTGAGCGAGATTGCCCGCCCGCTGGGTGGCGCGCTGTCGCGCGAGGAACTTCCTGCCGAGATCGAGGCGCAACTGGCGGACATCGAGTCGGCAGACCTGCTGATCGCCGCCGCGCCGGTCTACCGGGGCTCGTTCCCGGGCCACTTCAAGCATCTGTTCGATCTGGTCGGGATGAACGCGCTGGTGGATACGCCGGTGCTGCTGGCCGCCACGGGCGGCAGTGACCGGCACGCACTGGTGCTGGAGCACCAGTTGCGCCCGCTGTTCGGCTTCCTGCAGGCGCTGACGCTCCCGATTGGCGTGTATGCCTCGACGGCTGATTTCGACGGCTATCAGGTCGGCAATGGCCCGCTGCAGGAACGCATCCGCCTCGCGGCGGATCGTGCCGCGCCGCTGTTCGCCAGCCACGCGCGCCAGTTGCTGCGCGTGGCCTGACCTGGCCTGATTTGGCCCGGCTCGGGTTCAGATTCCGAGAAGCTTCTTCGCCTCGCCGAGCGACTTCATCGAGGCGTCGTGATCGCCGGCCTTGTGCTGCGCTTCGCCGTCGGCGCGCAGCTTCTGGACCTTGGTCATGTCGGCCTGCGACAGCGCCGGCTTGGTCGCCAGTTTCGCGTCGATGGCCTTCATCTCATTGGGACAGTTATGCGCCAGCGCGGCACCGCTCGCGAAGAGCAGGCCCAGCGCCAGGGTGATGTGACGTGAAGTGCCCATGGCAGGCTCCTTCATACGGGGATGGGGAGCCTTCAGGATAGTGCACCGCGATCAGTCTGCAATGGCTGGCGGCAGCCGGCTGCCCACCCAGTCGCGCGCCTGCTCGTAGGCGGCGGCGAGTTGCAGCACGGCAAGGTCGTCGCGCGGGCGGCCAATCAGCTGCATGCCCATCGGCAACCCCTCCGCATTGAACCCCACCGGCACGCTGATGACTGGCGAGCCAGACAGCGTCCACGCCACCACCACCTCCATCCAGCGGTGATAGGTATCCATCTGCCGGCCGGCGATCGATGTCGGCCACGGCTGCTTCACATCGAACGGGAACACCTGCGCCGTAGGCACCGCCACATAGTCGAACGTGGCGAAGGTGCGTTGCAGCGCGTTGTACCAGGCCGAGCGCTCCGTGCTGGCGGTGTAGAGGTCGCTGGCGGTCTGGTTCAGCGCGCCTTCGATCTCCCAGATGGCCTCTGGCTTCAGCTGCGCGCGCGTGGCCGGGTTGCGGTAGAGCGTCATGCGGGCGTTGCCGACGAGGAAATGGCGATGGGTCAGCCAGGTCTGCCAGATTTTCTCGGGCGGATAAGGGGCGCCGATAGCTTCCACGCTGACGCCGAAATCCGGGAAGAAGCGCAGCGCCTGCTCGCACAGCGGCAGGATGCCGTCTTCCATCGGCAGGTAGCCGCCCCAGTCGCCCAGCCACGCCACGCGTTTGCCGTTCAGGTCGGCGCGCAGCACGTCCGTGACGTTCGCGGGCGTGAGCGAGGCCAGCACCGGGTCGGCTGGAAGCGCCTGCGGGGTGCGCGCGTCGGGGCCGGCCTGCGTGGCCAGCAGCAGGGCAAGGTCCGCCACCGTGCGTGCCATCGGCCCTTCGCAACCGAGCTGCGACAGGAACAGTTCCGGCGTGGGGCCGTAGGGCACGCGGCCCGCCGAGGGCCGGAAGCCGAATACGTTGCAGTAGCCGGCCGGGTTGCGCAGCGAGCCGCCGAAGTCGCTGCCATCCGCCACGGGCAGCATGCGCAGCGCCAGTGCCGCCGCCGCGCCGCCACTGCTGCCGCCCGCCGTGCGCGTGGCATCGTAAGGATTCAGCGTGGCGCCGTACACCGGGTTGAACGTCTGCGAGCCCAGCCCGAACTCGGGCGTGTTGGTCTTGCCGATCAGGATCGCCCCGGCGCGCCGCGCGCGCTCGACCACGATGGCATCGATCGTCGGCACATTGTCCTTGTAGATCGGCGAGCCGAACGTCGTGCGGATGCCGCGCGTCATCGCCAAATCCTTGGGCGCCTGCGGCATGCCGTGCATCCAGCCTGCGGAGCGGCCCGCCGCCAGCGCCTCGTCGGCGGCGGCGGCCTCGGCCATCAGCGCCGCTTCGTCGCGCATGGCCACGATGGCGTTGCTGCCCGGATTGACCTGTGCGATATGGGCCAGGTAGGCCGCCATGACCTGCCGGCACGACATCTCGCCCCCGTGGATGGCCTGCGACAGCGCCCGCGCGGACAGCATGACGATGGGATCGGCGGCGTAAGGCATGGCGGGCTCGGTGTCAGCGTCAGAGTTGGGCGGCGTGATGCCGGATATGGTCGGCCATGAACGTCTGGATGAAGTAGTAGCCGTGGTCGTAGCCGGCGTGCCGTCGCAGCGTCAGCGGCTGGCCGGCGACCTTGCAGGCGGCCTCGAACGCTTCCGGATGCAGTTGCTCCTCGAGGAAGCGGTCGGCCAGACCCTGGTCGATCAGGATGCCGGCGGGGAAGGGCGGCGCGTCCTGCCCGGTCATCAGTTCGCTGGCGTCGTGCTCGGCCCAGCGCACCGGATCGTTGCCGAGGTAGCCGCTGAATGCCTTGATGCCCCACGGGCATTTCATCGGCGCGGCGATCGGCGCGAAGGCGGACACCGAGCGGAAACGGTGCGGATAGCGTTGCGCCAGCACCAGCGCCCCGTGGCCGCCCATCGAATGGCCGAAGATGCCCACGCGCGCGGCATCGCCGGGCAATTCGGTGGTGGCGATGGCGAACAGCTCGCTCGCCACGTAGCTCTCCATATGCCAGTGCATGTGCCACGGCGCCTCGACGGCATCCACGTAGAACCCCGCCCCCACGCCGAAGTCCCACGAATCGGCCTCGCCCGGCGCGTTGGCGCCGCGCGGGCTGGTATCGGGCGAGATCAGCATCATGCCGTGCTCGGCGGCGTAGCGCTGGGCGTCGGCCTTGATCGGGAACGTTTCCTCGGTGCAGGTCAGCCCGGCCAGGTAGAACAGCGCCGGCACGCGCGTGGTGCCCGTGCCCAGCGCTTCCTTCGGCAGGAACACCGAGAACCGCATCGGCAGCCCGATGGCGGCCGAGTGGTGCCGGTAGAAGCGCTGCACGCCGCCATGGCAGCCGTGCTCGGCGAGCAGTTCCAGGTCGGTCTGCATCAGTACAGCACCACCGAGCGGATCGATTCGCCGCGCTTCATCAGGTCGAAGCCTTCGTTGATGCGCTCCAGCGGCAGCGTGTGGGTGATCAGGTCGTCGATGTTGAGCTTGCCTTCCATGTACCAGTCGACGATCTTCGGCACGTCCGTGCGCCCGCGTGCGCCGCCGAATGCCGAACCCTTCCACTCGCGGCCCGTCACCAGCTGGAACGGGCGCGTCGAGATTTCCGCGCCGGCTTCCGCCACGCCGATGATGATCGACTTGCCCCAGCCCTTGTGGCAGCACTCCAGCGCCTGGCGCATGACCTGCGTGTTGCCGATGCACTCGAACGAGTAGTCGGCGCCGCCGTCGGTGAGCTGGACGATGTGGTCCACCACGTTCGGCACGTCCTTGGGGTTGACGAAGTGGGTCATGCCGAACTTGCGCGCCATCGCCTCGCGGCCCGGGTTCAGGTCCACGCCGATGATCTTGTCAGCGCCGACCATCTTGGCCGCCTGGATCACGTTCAGGCCGATGCCGCCGAGGCCGAACACCACTACGTTGGCACCGGCTTCCACCTTGGCCGTGAACAGCACGGCGCCCACGCCGGTCGTCACGCCGCAGCCGATGTAGCAGACCTTGTCGAACGGGGCATCCGGGCGGATCTTGGCCAGCGCGATCTCCGGCACCACGATGTGGTTGGCGAAGGTGGACGTGCCCATGTAGTGGAAGATCGGCTTGCCGTCGATCGAGAAGCGCGAAGTGCCATCCGGCATCAGCCCCTTGCCCTGCGTGGCGCGGATGGCCTGGCACAGGTTGGTCTTGCGCGACAGGCAGAACTTGCACTGGCGGCATTCCGGCGTGTAGAGGGGAATCACGTGGTCGCCCGGCTTGAGCGAGGTCACGCCGGGGCCGACGTCGGTGACGATGCCGGCGCCCTCATGGCCCAGGATGGCCGGGAAGATGCCTTCCGGATCGGCGCCCGAGAGCGTGTAGTAGTCGGTATGGCAGATGCCGGTGGCCTTGATTTCCACGAGCACCTCGCCGGCGCGCGGGCCGTCCAGGTCGACATCTTCGATGGTCAGCGGGGCGCCGGCTTTCCAGGCGATGGCGGCTTTGGTCTTCATGGGGGGCTCCTAGGCAAGCGTGTGGGGGCGGCGCGCGTGGCGCGCGAACAGGCCACGACTATACGGCCATCGGCGGCGCGCGGCCAGACGGATGCTCGATTATCGGCCGCCCGGCGCGCCGCGCGCGAGCACCGTGGACGCCTCCCCGGCGGGTGTCAGCTGGCCTTCGTGCCGCCGACCCAGCCACCAGCCCAGCCAGGCCCACGCGATGGCCAGCACCGCGCCGGCCAGCGCCACGGAGGCGGGATGGCCGGAGATGGCGTCGATGGCGGTGCGCACCCAGGCGCTCACCGCGTCGCCCGCGCGATACACCGCCGTGTCGATGACGTTCTTGGCCTTGTACTTGGTTTCCGGGTCCACCACGGTGAACAGCATCTCGCGCCCGGGGCGCAACAGCGCGTACTCGCCCACGCGCCGCACGATCATCGCGCCGGCCAGCACCGCGAAGGTCGGCCAGACCGCCAGCGCCAGGAAGCCGAGGGTCACCAGCACAGGCACGCCGGTCAGCAGCGCGGTCACGCCGTAGCGCCGCGCCACGCGGCCCGAAAAGAACAGCTGGATCACGATGGTCAGCGCCTGCACCGTGGCATCGAGCGCGCTGAAGACCTGTGTCTGCTGCGCGCGCGACGGATACGCGGCGGCCACCAGCTTGGCCTGCTCGAAGTACAGGAAGGTGCTCGCCGTGGCGAGCAGGATCACGAACACGCTGATGCCGAGCAGGTAGCGCGAGCGCGCCACGAGCACCAGCCCCGCCCACAGCCCGCCACCGACCGGCTCGGCCGGGTCCTGCCCCGCACCCGTGCTGCCCACACCGGCCATCCCTGCCCCCGAGCGGCGTCGCCAGCCGAACAGGAAACCCACGCCGGGCAGCGTGGCGGCCAGCAGCGCCGCCGACAGCACCATCAGCCCCGTCAGCCCGATGCTTCCCACCAGCCAGCCGCCCAGCAGCGGACCCGCCAGCCCGCCGGCGCTGGCGCCCGCCGCCAGCAGCGCGAACAGCCGCTTGGCCTGATCGGGACGGAACACGTCGGCCATCAGGCTCCACGCCACCGACACCACGAACAGGTTGAAGACCGAGAGCCAGACATAGAACACGCGCGCCAGCCACACGTTGTCCGGCATCGCCCGCGTGGCAAAGGCAAAGCCAAGCAGGTTGGCGATGAAGAATGCGTAGACCCACGGCACGAAGCGTCGACGGGGCAGCCACTTGCAGCAGGCGCCGTAGAACGGGATGGCCACCAGCATCACCACGAAGGTGGCGGTGAACAGCCATTGCAGGTTCTGCACGCCGCCGGCGATGCCCATGGTCTCGCGCACGGGGCGCAGCATGAAGTAGCTGGCGAACAGGCAGAAGAAGAACAGGAAGCCCGCCACCACGGCGGGGGCTTCGCCGGGGCGCATGCCGAGGCCGCGTTGCAGCGGACGGGCCGCGTCAGGCTGGGGCAGGGGCGGGGGCGTAGCCATGACCGGCGCTCAGGCCAGCGCGGCGGCAATGCGGGCCCGCTCGCGCGTATCGGGCATGCGGCCGAACGCCGCGCCGAGGTTGTCGGCCATATTGCGCGGCTTGGAGGTGGCCGGGATGGCCGCCGTCACCGCCGGGTGGCTGACCACGAACTTCAGGAACAGCTGTCCCCAGGTGGTGCAGTCCACCTCGCCGGCCCAGTCGGGCACCGGCTTGCCTTTCACCGCGCTGAATAGCCGCCCATCCTGGAACGGCCGGTTGACCAGCACCGCCACGCCGCGCTCCTCGCACAGCGGCAGCAGCGTCTTCTCGGCGTTGCGCTCGCCCAGCGAGTAGTTGATCTGGAGGAAATCCATCTTTTCCTGCCGCAGGATCTGCGCCAGGGTGTCGTGCGAGTCTTCCCGATAGTGGGTGATGCCGATATAGCGGGTCTTGCCGGCTTCCTTCTGCTGGCGCAGCCAGCGCAGGTTGTTCTGCCAGTCGATCAGGTTATGCACCTGCAGCAAATCCACGCTGTCGACGTGGAGATCGGACAGCGACCGGGCGAACTGCGCCGGCACCTGCGCCACGCTGGTAGAGACCTTGGTCGCCAGGAACACCCGCTGGCGGGCCTTGGCCGCTTGCAGGAGGTCGCCGGTGACGGCTTCCGCGCTGCCGTAGCTGGGCGCGGTGTCCACCACGGCGCCGGGAATGCGCTGCAGCAACAGCGCCATGACCTCGGTGAGCGGGGTGCGTTCGTCAGCGCCGGTGCCCACGTTGAAGGTATCGGCCGTGCCCATGCCGATGACCGGCAACTGCACATTGGTGCCCGGGATCTTGCGCCGCATCGGCGCCTCCATGGTGGCGGCATGAGCGGCTGCATGAGCGGCTGCATGAGCGGCGGCCAGGGCAGGGGTGGCCGGCAAGGCGGCCAGCGCGGCGGAAAGTCCCAGGAAGGTGCGGCGGTCGATCGGCATGGCAATGTCCCTCGCGGTCGGGTTTCAGGACGTTAGCGCGTGGCCGGGGCGATGTAAACCAGACAACAGGCCAACATCGGGCACGGGCGGGTGGGGCCCGATTGCAAAAAAGCGGCGCACACTGAACAATCCGGCGGCAACCCTGAAAACGGAGGACGACCCCGGTGATCGCGAGTTTCCTTGGCGTGCTGTTCGACGGCCTGGCGTACGGCAGCCTGCTGTTCCTGATCAGCATTGGCCTGTCCGTGACCATGGGGCTGATGAACTTCGTCAACCTGGCCCATGGCGCCTTTGCCATGCTCGGCGGCTATGTGGCCGTGGTGCTGATGAACCGCGCCGGCGTGCCGTTCCTGGCGGCGCTGCCGCTGGCCTTCCTGGGCGCGGCGGCGGTGGGCTGGCTGCTCGAGCGCACGCTCTATCGGCGCCTGTACCGGGCCAGCCACCTCGACCAGGTGCTGTTTTCCATCGGCCTGACCTTCATGGCGATGGCCGGCGCCACGTGGCTGTTCGGCCCCGGCCAGCAGCCGGTGGCGCTGCCCGAGTTCCTGATCGGGCAGGTGCAGGTGGCCGGGATCGACCTGGGCGCCTATCGGCTGTTCCTGATCGGTGTGGTGGTGGTGATCACGCTGGCGCTGGGGTGGCTGGTGGCGCGCACGCGCTTCGGGGCGCAGGTACGGGCTGCCGTCGATCACCAGCAGGCCGCGCGCGGTCTCGGCATCAACGTGGAGCGGGTGTTCAGCCTGACGTTCGCGCTCGGCTCGGGGCTGGCCGGCCTTGGCGGCGGACTGGGCATCGACGTGCTCGGGCTCGATCCCGCCTTCCCGCTCAAATACATGGTGTATTTCCTGCTGGTAGTGGCCGTGGGCGGCGCCGGCTCCATCCGCGGCTCGCTGCTCGCGGCGATCGTGCTTGGCGTGGCGGACGTAGCCGGCAAGTACTACGTGCCGGCGGTGGGCGCGTTCGTGATCTACGCGATGATGGTCGTGCTGCTGGTGGCCTTCCCGGCCGGCCTGTTCGGGAGGCGCGCATGAAATCCGTCCTGCGTACCGATCAAGCCGTCCAGCCGGCGGCGGCCCAGCGCCACCGCCTGCCCGATGGCCGCTGGCATCCGGCCGAAATCGTCTTCTGGCTCGCCCCGGTGGCGGTCTTCTTTCTCCTGCCCGACTACCTGATCCTCGGCAGCCAGATCCTGATTACCGGCCTGTTCGCGCTGTCGCTGGACCTGATCCTCGGCTATGCCGGCATCGTCTCGCTCGGCCACGCGGCCTTCTTCGGGCTGGGCGCCTATACGGCGGGCCTGCTGGGCGCGCACGGCTGGGGCGAGCCGATTTCCGGCCTGCTGGCCGCCGGCGCCGTGGCCGGGCTGGCGGGCTGGCTGTGCAGCTTCCTGGTGGTGCGCGGCGGCGACCTGACCCGGCTGATGGTCACGCTCGGCATCGGCCTGATGCTGTTCGAGGCCGCCAACAAGGCCGCTTTCCTGACCGGCGGGGTCGATGGGCTGTCCGGCGTGACCATGGGCAAGGTGCTCGGGCTGTTCGAATTCGACCTGTTCGGCAAGACGGCCTATCTATATAGCCTCGTGGTGACCTTCCTGCTGTTCGTGGCGGTGCGCCGGATCGTGGCGTCGCCGTTCGGGCTGTCGCTGCGCGGCGTGCGCGAGGGCGTGCGGCGCATGCCGGCGCTGGGCGCCAACGTGCCGCGCCGGCTCGGGGCGGTGTTCGCGGTGTCGGCGGCGGTGGCCGGGGTGGCCGGCGGCCTGCTGGCCCAGACCACGCAGTTCGTCGGGCTCGATGTGCTGGGCTTCCCGCGATCGGCCGAGCTGCTGGTCATGCTGGTGCTCGGCGGCACGGGCCGGCTCTACGGCGCGCTGGTCGGCGCGGCGCTGTTCATGATCGCGCAGGACGTGCTGGCGGGCATCAACCCGGTCTACTGGCAGTTCTGGATCGGCCTGCTGCTGGTGCTGATGGTGCTGTTCGCCAAGGGTGGGGTGATGGGCGCGGCCAGCGCCATTGCGGGCCGGCTGCGGCGCGGCCGGGGGGAAGCACCATGACGGCCACGCTCCGCACGGCAGGGCTCGGCAAGTCCTGGGGCGCCTTCGCCGCCAATAGCGACATCTCGCTCAGTTTCGCGCCGGGCGCGCGCCACGCGCTGATCGGGCCGAACGGCGCCGGCAAGACCACCTTCATCAACCTGCTGACCGGGGCGCTGCCGCCATCGGCAGGGCGGATCTGGCTGGGCGACCGCGATATCACGGCGCTGCCCCAACATGCGCGCGTGCGGCTCGGCATGACGCGCACGTTCCAGATCAACACGCTGTTCCCGGGGCTGACGGTGCTCGAATCCGTCGTGCTGGCGGTGGCCGAGCGCACCGGGGCCGCACGCATCTGGGCGCGCACGGTGGCTTCCCAGACGCCCCTCGTCGATGAAGCCATGGCGGTGCTGGCCATGCTGCGGCTGGACGCCGATGCTGACGTCGAGACCCGCCAGCTGCCCTACGGCAAGCAGCGGCTGCTGGAGATGGCGCTGGCGCTGGCCACGCGGCCGTCGATCCTGCTGCTGGACGAACCCGCCGCCGGCATTCCCACGGGCGAGAGCGCGGAGCTGTTCGCGGTCATCGCCGGGCTGCCGCGCGACATCACGATCGTCTTTATCGAGCACGACATGGATCTGGTGTTCCGCTTCGCCGAGCGCATCACGGTGCTGGTGGCGGGCCGCGTGTTGACCGAGGGCACGCCGGCCGAGATTGCCGCCGATCCGCGTGTGCGCGAGGTGTATCTGGGGGAGGCCGCCCATGACTGAACTGCTGCGGATGGAGGGCGTCAGCGCGGGCTATGGCGACGCGCTGGTGCTGGACGGCATCGACCTGACGCTCTCCGCCGGCGACAGCCTGGCGCTGCTGGGCCGCAACGGCGTGGGCAAGACCACGCTGCTGGCTACGCTGATGGGCTTCACGCGGCTGCGCGGCGGGCGCCTGCACTGGCAGGGGCGCGACCTCGCCCGCGTGCCGCCGCACCGGCGCGCGCAAGGTGGCATCGGCTGGGTGCCGCAGGAGCGCTGGGTGTTTCCGTCGCTGACCGTGGCGGAGCACCTGAGCGCCGTGGCACGCCCCGGGCCGTGGGACATCCCCCGCGTTTTTCAGGTCTTTCCGAGGCTCGAGGAGCGCCGGAAGAACCTCGGCAACCAGTTGTCGGGCGGGGAACAGCAGATGCTGGCGATGGCGCGCGCGCTGATGGTCAATCCTTCACTGCTGCTGCTCGATGAGCCGATGGAAGGGCTGGCGCCGATCATCGTGCAGGAGCTGCGGCGAGTGATTGCCGGGCTGATCGCGGAAAGCGGCATGGCGGTGATCGTGGTGGAACAGCACGCCCGGCTGGCGCTGGCGATGACGCAGCGCGCGATGGTGCTCGACCGGGGGCGCGTGGTGCACACCGGCGAGAGCGCCGGGCTGCTTGCGGATCGTGCCCTGCTGGATCGGCTGGTGAGCGTGGCGGCGTAGGTGGTGGCGTAGGTGGTGGCGTAGGTGGTGGCGTAGGTGACGGCATAAGACGAGTCTGATTGCTTTTCAGAAACGTCTCATATCTCTGGGCGCGCTTCATTCCCAGAATGCATGGATCGACATCATCCGCTCAGACAGCAGGAGATCGCCATGCACAAACCGAAACCGTCTTCCCGGACATCCATTACACCCGGCATGCTCGGCACCCCGGGGTTCCCCGGGCCGATGGCGCCGTCGGCCCCGGCCCTGCGGCAACTGGAGCGCATTCAGGAAGCGCTCGGGGTGATGTCGGCGGCGCTGGATAACGCGGCCTCGCCGGACTTCGGCAACGCCGGCGCCGCGCTGATCATCCGGCTGATCCGGCGCGAGGCGGCGTCAGCCATCTCGGTGCTATCGCCGCCGAAGGAACGCTCCGGTCACGGCTTCAAGCCGCTGTAGAACGCCGCGAGGTTGGCGATGTCCTTGTCGGTCAGCGGTTTGGCCATCAGGTTCATCATCTCGTCCTTGCGCGCGCCGGTCTTGTAGTCCTTGAGCGCCTTCACGAGGTAGGTCTCGTTCTGGCCGGCCAGGTGCGGCGCCTCGGGCAGCTTCGACTTGCCGTCCAGGCCATGACAGGCCTGGCACTGCAGTGCGCGGGCCTTGCCGGCCTGGGCGTCTGCGGCCAGGGCAGGAGCCCCGGCCACGGCCATTGCCATCCCCAGCCAGGCGGCGATTGTCAGCGAACCGTGTCGCGTCACTTGGCCCCCGCGTAGGAGATGCGGTAGATCGCCCCGGCGTAGTCGTCGGACACCAGCAGCGAGCCGTCCTGCAACTGCTGCACGTCCACCGGGCGGCCCATGTACTCGCCGTTGGCCGTCAGCCAGCCTTCGGCGAAGACCTCGGTGGTGCCGACCGAGCCGTCGGCGTTGACCGGCGTGTACACGATGCGGGCGCCAATCGGCTTGGTGCGGTTCCAGGAGCCATGCTCGGCCGCGAACACGCCGTTCTGGTACTTGGCCGGGAACATCTTGCCGGTATAGAACGACATGCCGAGGTCGGCCGCGTGGGCGGCGTACTCCACCACCGGGAAGACGGCGTCTGCTGGCGGCTTGGCGTCCTTGTACTCGACCGTGCGGACCTTGCCGCCGCCGTACCACGGGAAGCCGAAGTTCTGGCCGCCCTTGGTGGCCCGGTTCAGCTCGCCGGGGGGCTGGTCGTCGCCCATGCCGTCCACCTGGTTGTCGGTGAACCAGAGCATCTTGTCGACCGGGCTGAAGTCCAGGCCCACGGAGTTACGCACGCCATGGGCATAGACCTCACGATTCTTGCCGTCCTGGTCGATCCGGATAATGCCGCCGACGCCGTTCTTGTCGAGCGTGGCCAGCTTGTCCTTGGGCGGCACGTTCCACGGCTGGCCGAGGGCCACGTAGAGCTTCTTGTCCGGGCCGATGCGGCAGGCGCGCGCGCCGTGGTTGAAGCTCTCGAACTCGGTCGGGACCAGCTTGCCCTGCGGCACGACCACGCCGACGGCCACGTCGGGGCCGCCCTCGCCGAAGAACTGGGCGGCCGGGAACGCCAGCACGCGGTTCTGCTCGGCCACGTAGAGGATGCCGTCGGGGGAGAAACAGACGCCGTTGGGCACCTTGAAGGCGACGGAACTGGCGAACTGCACCACGTCGTCCGCCACGCGGCGCTTGTTGCGGTCCGTCACCTGCCAGACCTTGGTCTTGCGCGTGCCGACGAAGACCACGCCCGTGGACGGCTCCACCGCCATGTGGCGGGCTTCGGGCACCACCGCGTACAACTCGATCTTGAAGCCCTGCGGCAGCTTGATCGTCTTGAGGTTCTCGCGGATGGCGTCGGCGCGCGTGCCGGTCTGCGGCACGGTTTCCGGCGTGGCGGTGCCGGTCGGCTTGAAGCTCTGGAGCTTCTGGAGGTTGTCGGGGGCGGCCATGGCAGGCGCCAGGGCCAGGAATATCGCGGCGGCGGCCGCGGAGGATATGGCAGTCCTGATCATTTTGTCGTCTCCGGAGTTCTTCTTGTGTGCATCAAACAGCTTAGGTCAAGAATCGGAACCCGCGTGATGCACTTTCTTGACGACGCAATAAAAGATGTTCAGGACGGCCGCCGCCGGGCAGGCTTACTTGCCGGAGTCCTTCACCCCGTCGAATTTGTCGAACTCGACGTTGTAGAGCTCCCCGTTGACCTTTTCCACCTTGCGGATGTAGACCGTCTGCACCACGTCGCGCGTGGCCGGGTCGATGGTGATGGCGCCGCGCGGGCTCTGGATCTTCATGCCCTTGAGCGCCGCCAGGAACTTGTCGCCGTCCGTGACGCCGTTGGTTCTCTTCAGGGCTTCGTAGATGGCGGCCATGCCGTCGAAGGCGGCCACGGCCATGAAGTTGGGCCGGCCGGCGCCCGGGTTGGCCTCGGCAAACGCCTTCAGGAACGCCTTGTTTTCCTTCGAATCATGGGCGGCGGAGTAGTGGAACGAGGTGATCACGCCCAGCGTGGCGTCGCCCATGGCCGGCAGCACGTGGTCGTCGGTCAGGTCGCCCGTGGCAATCACGCGGATGCCGGCGGCGGCCAGGCCGCGCTCCCGGAAGCCCTTCATGAAGGCCACGCCTTGCTCGCCGGCGGGCAGGAACAGGAACACGGCCTCCGGCTTGGCGTCCTTGATGCGCTGGATGAAGGGCGCGAACTCGGGGTTGCGCAGCGGCACGCGGATCGACTCGATAATCTGCCCGCCGCCGCCCAGGAAGTTGGTCTTGAACGCGGTTTCGGCGTCGATGCCGGGCGCGTAGTCCGCCACCAGCGTGACCACCTTGCGGATGTTGTTGCGCACCGCCCAGGTCGCCATCGGCGCCGAGATCTGCGGCAGCGTCATCGACACCCGTGCGATGTAGTTCGACTTGGTGGTGATGACGGAGGAGGCCGCGTTGAAGATCACCATCGGCTTTTTCGCCTGCTCGGCGATGGGCGCCACGGCCAGCGCCTCGGGCGTGAGGCCGAAGCCGGCCAGGATGTCCACCTTGTCGCGCACCACCAGTTCCTGGGCCAGGCGCTTGGCCACGTCCGGCACCGGGCCGGTGGTGTCCTTGAGGATGACTTCGATCTTGCGGCCGCCCACGGTGTCGCCGTGGAGCTTCTGCCAGGCCTTGACTCCGCCTTCCATCTGCTTGCCGTAGTCGGCAAAGCTGCCCGAGAACGGGGCGATCAGCCCGATCTTGACCGGATCGGCCGCAAAGCTGGAAGCGGGGAATGCCAGGACGGCGAGGGCGCCGCACGCCAGGACGGCGCGCCGCAGCGGGGTGAAGGTCATCGAAGTCTCCCGAAAAGTGCGGTACTAGGCGACCGCATCGAACGGGAGTGTAGGGGGGAGGGCGGCTGTGCGCAATCCCGTGTTTCGCTCCCCCTCCCGCAGGCGGGAGAGGGGGAAAACCAAGGCTCAGACCACCGTTGCCAGGGCCAGCGTCAGGCCCAGCGCCACCACCGAGATGATGGTTTCGCAGACCGACCAGGTCTTGAACGTCTGCGCCACGGACATGTTGAAGTACTCCTTCACCAGCCAGAAGCCGCCGTCGTTCACGTGCGAGAGGATCAGCGATCCGGCGCCCGTGGAGAGCACCAGCAGTTCCGGGCGGGTGCCCGGCACGCTGGCGGCGATCGGGGCGACGATGCCGGCGGCCGTGGTCATGGCCACCGTGGCCGAGCCCGTGGCGATACGGATCATCACCGCCACCAGCCAGCCCAGCACCAGCACGGACACGTGGGCGCTGGTCGCCACGTCCACGATGGACGTGGAGATGCCCGAGTCGCGCAGGATGCGGCCAAAGCCGCCGCCGGCGCCCACCACCAGCGTGATGATGGCCGTGGGGGCCACGCACTCGTTGGTGAACTTCAGGATCATCTCGCGGCTGAAGCCGCGTGCCTTGCCGAAGGTGTAGAAGCTCACCAGTGCGGCGATCAGCAGCGCCATCACCGAGTTGCCGATCAGCTTCAGGAAGTCGTTGGCGAAGGTCTTCGGCGTGGTGAACAGGTCGGCCCAGCTACCGATCAGCATCAGCATCACCGGCAGCAGGATGGTGAACACCGTGATGCCGAAGCTCGGCAGGGCGTGCGTGGCCTTGACGCCCTCGTCTTCCTCGGTGAACTGCGCGGCCAGCGGGTTCACATCGGGCAGCTTCACGTAGCGGTCCATCAGCTTGGCGAACAGCGGGCCGGCGATGGCGGCCGTGGGCACGCCCACGATCAGCGCGTACATGATGGTCTTGCCGATGTCGGCGCCATAGGCCGTCACGGCCAGCAGCGCAGCCGGGTGGGGCGGGATCAGCCCGTGCACCACGGACAGGCCGGCCACCATCGGAATGCCCACCAGCACCATCGAGGTACCGGTGCGCTTGGCCACGTTGAAGGCGATCGGCACCAGCAGCACGAAGCCGACCTCGAAGAACACCGGCAGGCCGACGATGAACGCGATGGTCACCATGGCCCAGTGCACGTTCTTCTCGCCGAAGAAGTCGATCAGCGTCAGCGCGATGCGCTCGGCGCCGCCCGACTCGGCCATCATCTTGCCGAGCATGGTGCCCAGCCCGATCACCAGCGCGATGTGGCCCAGCGTGCCGCCCACGCCGGCCTCGAACGACTTGATGATGTCGCCCATCGGCATGCCCACGGCAAAGCCGAGCGCGACGGACACTATCACCAGCGTGATGAACGGGTTGAGCTTGAACCTGGCGATCAGTATGACCAGCGCGATCACGGCGATCAGCGCATAAACCAGGAGTGTGGTTCCTGTTACGGCACCCATATTGTCTCCTTGCGCGGGTGCCGTCCGGAGGACGGTCCGCTTCCGCTATGAAAAGGCCGCTATTCCTGTGGGGCTTAGCGGCCGGGTTGATAAATCGGTTGGCTCACCGTGCGGGCTTATGCCGCGGTTTTCTTGTAGGCAATGCAGTCCACTTCGACCTTGCAGTCCACCACCATGCTGGACTGCACGCAGGCGCGGGCCGGCGGGTTGGCGCCGAAGTATTCCTTGAAGATCTTGTTGAACGAGGTGAAGTCGCGGGCGTCGTCCAGCCAGACGCCGCAGCGCACCACGTGCTCGGGGCCGTAGCCGGCCTCGGCCAGGATCGCCAGCACGTTCTTGATGGCCTGGTGGCTCTGCGCCACGATGCCGCCGTCGATCACCTCGCCGCCCACCATCGGCACCTGGCCGGATACGTAGAGCCAGCCGTCGGCGGCTACCGCGCGGGCGAACGGCATGTGCGAACCGCCCTGGCCCGTGCCGCCTTCCACGCCGAAACGCTTGATGTCCATGAAAACTCCTGTTTACTGAATGATGAAAGGGGTCAGGCCGTGGCGCGGGGGCCGCGCGGCAGGAAGCGGCCGGCGCGCACGCCGGTGGCCTCGCGCTGCTGCCACGACAGCTCGCCGTTGACCCAGACCGCCGCGATGCCCTCGGCGGGCTGCATGGGGTCGGTGAAGCTGGCGGCGTCCCGGATCGTGGCGGCGTCGAACAGGACCAGGTCGGCCCAGTAGCCTTCGCGCACGAAGCCGCGCCCGGTCAGCCCGAAGCGCTCGGCGGAGAGGCCGGTCATCTTGTTGACGGCCACGCTCAGCGGAAATAGCTCGCGGTCGCGCGCGTAGTGGCCCAGCACGCGCGGAAACGCGCCCCAGAGACGAGGGTGCGGCAGCGGGTCATTGGGCAGGCCGTCGGAGCCGACCACCGTGGCCGGATGGCGCAGGATGCGGTCCACATCGGCATCTTCCATGCAGTGGTAGACCGCGCCGGCCGGTTGCAGTCGCCGCGCGGCTTCCTCCAGATCGACATTCCACTCGGCGGCGATGTCGGCCAGCAGGCGGCCGCCCATGGCCGGGTGCGACTCCGACCACGTGACCTGGATGTCGAAATCGCTGGTCACCTGCTTGAGGTCGAGCGTGGACGAGCTGGCGGTGTACGGATAGCAGTCGCAGCCCACCGGCTGCCAGCGCTGGGCGCCTTCCAGCGCGTCCAGCACCTCGCCGCTGCGGCCCCAGTTGGGCACGCCGGCGCATTTCAGGTGCGAGATGACCACCGGCACGCGCGCATGGCGGCCGATGCGGAAGGCTTCGTCCATGGCGTCGAGGATCTCGGCGAACTCGCTGCGCAGGTGGGTGGCGTAGAGCGCGCCGGCGTCCGCGAGCGGCTCCGCCAGGGCGAGGACTTCCTCGGTCGGCGCGCAGAAGGCGTTGGCGTAGGCCAGCCCGGTGGAGAGGCCCAGGGCGCCGTGGGTCAGGGCTTCCTCCAACTGCGCGCGCATCGCGGCGGTCTCGTCGGGGGTGGCGGCGCGGTCGAGCCGGTCCATATGGTTGCTGCGCAGGGCCGTGTGGCCGACCAGCGCGGCCACATTGACGGCCGGCTGCGCCGCGTTGACGGCCTCGACATAGGCCTGGAAGCTCGGGTAGCGAAACGCCTCGGCGCGGCCCAGCAGGTTCATCGGATCGGGCGGATCGCCCGCCAGCGTGACCGGCGCCGCGCTGATGCCGCAGTTGCCGACGATCACGGTCGTCACGCCCTGCGAGATCTTCGGCGTCATCTCGGGCTGGCGGACCACGTTGGTGTCGTCGTGCGTGTGGACGTCGATAAAGCCGGGCGAGAGCACCATCCCGTGGCCTTCCACCACGTGGGAGGCGGTGTCCGGGTCGATGGCGCCGGGGGCGTCGATGCGCGTGATGCGGCCGTCGCGGATGCCCACGTCGGCCAGCCGGGGCGCGGCGCCCGAGCCGTCGATCAGGCTCACGAGGCGGATCAGGGTGTCGAACAGGTGTGGCATGGTCAGTCTCCCAGCGGCTGGCGGCTGTCCGGCCCGTCGCTGTCCTGGCTCACGCCGCGGTGGGCGTCGAGCACGTATTTGAGGCGGCGCAGCTTCTCGGCACTCTGTTCCTGCGTCAGCAGGGCCAGGCGCGTGGCGAGCACGTCGAGCACCAGCAGCATCGCGTAGCGCGAGGCCGATGGCTTGAAGATGAAATCCGTCTCCAGCGAGCGCACGGGCAGCAGCACATCGGAACGCGCCGCCAGCGGCGAACCGAGCGCCGTCACAGCGATCAGCCGGGCGCCGTACTCGCGCGCGATGTCGCAGCTGGCCAGCATCTCGGGCATGTTGCCGCTCGCCGAGAACGCCAGGACCACGTCGTCGCGCGTCAGCGTGGCTGCCACCATCTTCTGGAGGACCGCGTCCTGATAGCTGGCCACGGGATGCCCGAGCCGCGCCAGCCGGTAGCGCGCCTCGTCGGCCATGAACGTCGAGCCGCCACCCATGCCAAAAGCGTAGACCATGCGCGCGTCCAGCAACAGCCGCGCGGCAATGCCGATGCGTTCCGGGTCGATCAGCTTGCGATTGACCTCCAGCGTGTTGATGACATCGGCGTGAATGCTTTCTGCCAGCGAGGCGGGCGCCCCGGGCTCCGCCAGCGGCACCGGCTGCAGGAAGCGCGAGCCTACGGCGGTGGCCTGGGCCAGCCGCAGCTTCAGGTCGCGCACATCGCGGCAGCCGATGGCCTTGGCGAAGCGCGTGACACTGGCCTCGCTCACCGCCGCCTTGCGCGCCAGTTCATTGATGCTGGCCGCCGCCGCGCCGGCCAGGTCTTCCAGGATCACCTGGGCGACCTTCTGCTCGGCCAGGCGCAGCGCGGGGCCACGTTCGGCAATGCGGGTCAGGATGTCGAAAGGCGCGGTCATGGCGGGCGGATGCGCGTCCCCCGGCAGGGCTGTCGGGCGAGGCATGTTACTTTATAACAAGGATGAAATATCGTAGTTTCAAGGCTATGATTACGTCAATCAGAATTTTTGCGGGGTGATGACAGCATGCGTGAGACAAAGTATCAGGGTGAATACCAAGCCGGAATCATCGATCCGCTGAACAAGGCGCTGGGCCGGATGGACACCCCGCTGGCCCCCGCAAACGCCAGCCAGGTCGGCTGGAACCTGTTGTGGGAGGACCTGAGCCTGCCCGCGGCTGTGCTCTATGAGGAACGTCTCGCGCACAACCTCACATGGATGCGCCGCTTCATGGGTGAATACGGGGTGCAGCTGGCGCCGCATGGCAAGACCACCATGGCGCCCAAGCTGTTTGCGCGACAGTTGCAGGAAGGTGCCTGGGGCATCACCCTGGCCACCGCGCACCAGACCGCAGCCGCCGCCGCGCATGGTGTGAAACGCGTGCTGATGGCCAACCAGCTGGTTGGCCGCCGCAATATGGAGATCGTGGCGGACCTGCTGCGCGATCCTTCCTTCGAATTCTTCTCGCTCGTCGATTCAGCGGATCTCGTCGATCAGCTCGGCGCGTTTTTCCGTGCGCGCGGCCAGAAGCTGCAAGTATTGGTGGAACTGGGCGTGGAGGGTGGTCGTACTGGCGTGCGTGACGCCGCCCAGCAGCAGGCCGTGATGGACGCGTTGGCGCGCTGGCCCGACGCGCTCGCGCTGGCCGGCGTGGAAGTCTACGAAGGCGTGCTCCAGCAGGAGGCCGACATCCGCGCCTTCCTGCGGCGCACTGTGGCCGTGACGCGCCAGCTGGCCGCCGAAGGCCGCTTCAGCCGCAGCCCAGTGGTCATGTCGGGCGCGGGCTCGGCCTGGTATGACGTGGTGGCCGAGGAGTTCTCGCGGACCGACATCGGCGCCCCCATCGACATCGTGCTGCGTCCCGGCTGCTACCTGACCCACGACGTGGGCATCTACCGTGCCGCGCAGACGCGCATCCTGGCCAACAACCCCGTGGCGCAGCAGATGCGCGAGGGGCTGCTGCCCGCGCTGCAGCTCTGGGCCTATGTGCAGTCGATTCCCGAGCCGACGCGCGCGATCATCGGCATGGGCAAGCGCGATGCCGCGTTCGACGCCGGCATGCCGATTCCCGCGCGCCTGTACCGGCCCGGCACGGACGCCCCGGTGGACACCCCGGCGCACTGGCAGGTGACCGGCATGATGGACCAGCATGCCTATTTGCAGATTCAGGCTGGCGACGATGTGCGCGTCGGGGATATGATTGCCTTCGACATCTCGCATCCCTGCCTGACGTTCGACAAGTGGCGGCACATCCCCGTGCTGGACGACCAGTTGCGCGTCATCGACATCGTGCAGACGTTCTTCTGAGGGAGACCCTGCGACATGAGCATCGACATTCTTGCCTACGGCGAGCCGCTGGTGGAATTCAACCAGCAGCCCGACGACGCCAGCCGCTACCTGCAAGGCTTTGGCGGCGACACCTCGAACTTCTGCATCGCCGCCGCGCGGCAGGGCGCCACCACCGGCTACATCAGCGCGGTGGGCGCCGACAGCTTAGGCGAGCGCCTGCTGGCGCTGTGGACCACCGAGCGCGTGGATACGCGGCACGTCAGCGTGAATGCGGCGGCGCCCACGGGCGTCTATTTCGTCTCGCACGACAGCCACGGCCATCGTTTCGACTACCTGCGCGAGGGCTCGGCCGCGAGCCGCTATCACCATGACCAATTGCCGCTGGCGGCGATTGCCCAGGCGCGCTTCCTGCACCTGTCCGGCATCAGCCTGGCCATCAGCACCAGCGCCTGCGACGCCGGGCTGGCCGCGATGGAGCACGCGCGCAAGGGCGGCACGCAGGTGTCGCTCGATACCAACCTGCGGCTGCGGCTGTGGTCGCTGGCCCGCGCGCGCGGCATCATGCGCGAGGCGTTTTCGCTGACCGACGTCTGCCTGCCGAGCTGGGACGACATTACCGTGCTCACGGGGCTGGACGACCGCGATGCCATCGTCGATTACCTGCTCGGCTGCGGCATCGGGCTGGTGGCGCTGAAGCTGGGCGAGGAGGGCAGCTACGTGGCCACGCCCGAGGCGCGCTCGCTGGTGCCGCCGTACCCGGTGCGGCCGCTCGACGCCACCGGCGCGGGCGATTGCTTCGGCGGGAGCTTCATCGCCCGGCTGGCTGCGGGCGCGGATCCGTTCGATGCCGCGCGCTACGCCAACGTGGCGGCTGCGCTGTCCACTACGGGCTACGGCGCGGTCGCGCCGATCCCGCGCGCCGATACCGTGCAGGCGCGCCTGGAACAATCCGTGTCGGTGATTGCCTGACTGGAATCAGACGGGCGTGCTTCGCCCCCCATATTTGCCACCCAACATCGGGACTGTCATGCCAAATCAACCTTCCCCGCTGCTAGAACGACTCGTCAATGTGCCGGTGATTCCGGTGCTGGAATACCACTCGGTGGACGACGCGCTGCACGTCAGCGAGGCGCTCGTCGCCGGCGGCCTGCCGCTGCTGGAGATCACGCTGCGCACGCCGGTCGCCCTGGAGGCCATCCAGGCCGTGGCCAAGGCGCTGCCGCAGGCCGTGGTGGGTGCCGGCACGGTGCTGACCGTGGAACAGCTTCACGCCGTACGCGACGCCGGCGCCCAGTTCGCGGTCTCGCCCGGCCTGACGCGCAAGCTGGCCGATGGCGCGCAAGGCGCGGGCATCACGCTGTTGCCGGGCGTAGCGACTGCCAGCGAGGCCATGGCGGCGCTGGAATCCGGCTTCACCTTCCTGAAGTTCTTCCCGGCCGAGGCAGCCGGCGGCGTGCCGATGCTGAAGTCGCTGTACGGGCCGCTGGCGCAGCTCAAGTTCTGCCCGACCGGCGGGATCGACCTCATCAAGGCCCAGCACTACCTGGCGCTGCCGAACGTGGTGTGCGTGGGCGGCTCGTGGGTCGTGCCCAAGGACGCCGTGGCCGCCAAGGACTGGGGCCGCATCCGCAAGCTGGCCGAGGAAGCCGCACGGCTCTGCAAGGGCTGATCGCCCGACCGCTGGAAAGCGGGGAGTAAAAACTACAAAGCCGACCGGGAATTCATTCCCGGTCGGCTTTTTTAGTCCTCGGAGCGCCCGCTACGGCGCCTCGGCTGGAGAGCGTTTACTTCGCCTTTTCAGCGGAGTTCTCGAGTTTCTGACCGCCCTTCTGCACGTCCTGGCCGACGCCGGCCATGGTGTTGCAACCTGCCAGCAGGGTGGCACACAGTACGCACCAGATCCATCCTTTTTTCACGAGTGGCTCCTTTAGGGATAGTGAGAAGTGGGCACATTCTACCGTCGCCCCAATCGATCTCGATGCAGGATGTGTGCCAATTTGTAAGTAGGAAAACGCTGACAAACGGCTACAAACGGCTGACAAACAGGCCCTCCGGCACCGTGCCCGATCAAGGGCGAAGGCCGGGGCCGAGCAGTTGCCGCGCGCGGTCCACGATGGCCGCGTGGGTCTGCGCCAGCCAGTGCGCGGGGAAGGGCTGGGCGAGCAGATAGCCCTGGACGCTGTCGCAGCCCCAGTCGCGCACGGCCTCCAGCTGGGTGCGCGTCTCCACGCCCTTGGCACAGACCGGTACGCCATGCGCGTGGGCCAGCACGCACGCCGCGCGCAGGTGGGCGGCGATGTCGCCGCTGCGGGTAGCGTGCCCCAGATGGCGCGCATCGAGCGTGACCACATCGGGCCGGGTGATTTCCAGTGCGCGCAGGCTTGCTGCGTTGTCGGTGAAGTCACTGAGCGCCATGCCGATGCCGGTGTCATGCAGCAGCGTAGCCTTGTGGGCGGTCTCCGGACTGTCCGGCACGATGCTCACCGGCACCTCCACACACAGCCGGCCGGGGCCCACGCCGTAGGCCTCGACGGCCCGGCGCAGCATGTCGATGCTGCCGGGCGACTGCAACTGCGAGCTTGACGCCAGCAGCGTGAAGGGCACCGGCGCCACGGTCTCCGTGGCCCGCATCAGGGGCAGCAGTTGCTGAAGAATCCATTGCCCCATCTCGTCCATCATGCCGAGTGCCTCGACGGCGGGCAGGAAGTCGTGCGGCGCAATGCGGCCCAGCACCGCGTGCTGCCAGCGCAGCCGCACCGTGTAGGCGACGATCTCGGCGGTGGAAAGTAACGCGCGGGGCTGCAGATGCAGGCTCAGTTCGCCCCGGGCGATGGCATGGGGCAGGGCGGCGAGCAGCGGTGCCATGCGCGGGGGCGTGGGCAGGCTGGCGCGGCCAACGCCGTCGCCGCCGCGCCGGTTGATCTGCAGCATGGCGTCGAAGGCCTGCTGCAGGTTGCGTTCGGTGGCGCTGTCGGGGTGATCCATCGCCGCGCCGATGCTGCACGACAGAAACAATTCGAAACCATCGACCAGATAGGGCCGGCCCAGCACGGCTGCAATCGTCATGCTCAGGCAGCCGGGGTCGTCCGTGCCCTCGGGGAGCAGGCAGGCAACGCCGAGATCGGCCGGGCCCAGCCATTGCATCACGGCCGGCATGGTGGCGAGGCTGGCCACCCGCGACTTGACCTCTGCGCGCAGCAGATTGGCGCGCGCCGGACCGAGGGTGTCGCAGGCATGCTGGAAGCGGTCGAGGCGGATGACCAGCACGGCCAGAGGATGGGCCGTGCCGACCTGCGCGCGATGTTCGTCCAGCGCGGCAATGAACACCGCCGGCTGGGCCGCGCGGTTGCCGTCCATGGCTGGTGGCGTGTCGTGAGTGTCCGCGCTCATCAGTGACTCGCGGCGCCGTAGAGGCCGTGGCAGACATCAGCCACCGGCAATACCCGTTTTGCGTTCCCGTTCATGCATTCCATCTTTCGGGGCGCTCTGCTGGCGCCGCTCGATTTTGTTAGCGACTGCGTGGTACTGCGGATGCTGCAAGGCAGATCATACGGCAGCCGCGTAGAACTAGGAGAACGGCTAGGTCCACGTGCACAGTGCGTAACAGCGATGTTTGATTCTGCACAACGAATCGCATGTCGCTACAAAAGTCGTCTTGACCAGTGAGCAGGAATCGCGTTAGGGCGCGGGCAATAAAAAACGGACGCATAAGCGTCCGTTTCGGGGTGAGGCGGGCAGGGCGGTCAGCCGGTGGTTTCGGGCTCCGGGCCGTCCTCGGGCGGCACCTGGGAGGCCAGCACCTTGTCGATACGCTTGCCGTCCATGTCGATGATCTCGAACTTCCAGTCGCCCCATTGCACGCTGTCGGTGGTCTGCGGCAGGCGGCCGAGCAGCAAGAGCAGCATGCCGGACAGCGTGTGGTAGCGCTCCTTGTCTTCCTCGGGCACGGCGCGCAGGCCCAGGCGGTCCTTGAATTCCGGCACCGGGATCATGCCATCCAGCAGCCATGAGCCATCGTCGCGCTGCACGGCCCACTCGCCACCTGCCTCATCGGGCTTGAACTCGCCGGTAATCGCCTCGATCAGGTCCTGCAGCGTGACCAGACCCAGCACCTCGCCGTACTCGTCGATCACGAAGGCGATCTGGCCGCCGGAGGCGCGGAAGTTCTCGAGCAGCTCCATGCCGGTGACGCTTTCCGGCACGAACACGGCCGGCTGGAGCACCGCGGTCAGTTCGGCACGCTCGCCACGGAGGCGGCGGGCCAGCAACTGACGCGCGCTGACCACGCCCAGAATGTCGTGCATGCCACCCCGCACCACGGGGAAGCGCGAGTGGTCCGATTCCTCGATCCGGCGCAGGTTCTCTTCTTCGGAGAGGCCGGCGTCCAGGTAGACCACATCGCCGCGCGGCACCATCAGCGAGGCCAACTGGCGATCATCGAGCCGGAACACGTTGCGCACCATCGTGTGCTCGTGACGTTCGATGACGCCTGCCTCCGAGCCTTCCACCAGCAGCGCGTGGATTTCTTCCTCGGTCACGGCCGGGCCGCGATCGGTCTTGACACCGAGCAGCCGCAGCACGAGCCGCGTGGAGCCGCCCAGCAGCTTGACGAATGGCGTGGACGCCGTGGCGAGGAACGAGATCGGGCGCGCCACCGCGCGCGCGATGGCCTCGGGCGCCAGCTGGCCGAGCCGTTTGGGCACCAGTTCGCCAAGGACGATCGAGAAATAGGTCAGGCCGGCCACCACGATGGCCGTGGCGGTATAGCCGGCGGTCGTCGGCGACAGGCCCAGGCCCGCGAGCCATTCGCCGAGCGGCGCCGCCAGCGTGGATTCCCCGACCACGCCGTTCAGCACGCCGATGGAAGTAATGCCGATCTGGACGGTGGACAGGAACCGCGTGGGGTCCTCTCCGAGCTTGACGGCCTCTATCGCGCCACGGTCGCCGTTCTCGATCTGCCGCTGCAACCGGGCCTTGCGGGCCGTGACGAGTGCGATCTCGGACATGGCGAACAGGCCGTTAACCAGAATGAGCGCCAGTAATATGGCTATTTCCATCAGGGTGCGCGCCCTATGCGCGCGGGAATTGAAAAGTCAAAGCATACCATCGGCATGTGACCGGACCACTGCGCGGTGGCGCACACGTCACAAGAAAATGGCCCGTCCGGTGGACGGTCTTGCACGGCAGCGCAAGCACGGATCATGCCGTCAGCGGCTGGATGTCCCGCTCGATCTTCTCGCCGGCCTTCTCCTGGGCGATGCGCAGGTCGTACGCCGCCTGGAGATTGGCCCAGAACTGTGGCGTCGTGCCGAAGTAGCGGGCGAGCCGCAACGCGGTTTCGGGCGAGATGGCGCGGCGCCCGCGCACGACGTCGTTGATGCGCGGCGCGGGCACGCGCAGGGCAATCGCCAGCGCATTGGCCGAGAGCCCGTGCGGGGCCATGAAGTCCTGGCGCAGGATCTCGCCCGGGTGCACCGGCGCGAGGGGCTCGCCCGTTTCGACGTCCCTGGCATCGAGGCGCGGCAGGTCTTCACGCGTGATGGTCATGCTGGCTCCGGTTGTCGGTGATAGTCCGCAATGTCGACGTCCCATGCTTCGCCGTTCTGAAAACGGAAGCAGATGCGCCACTGGTTGTGAATCTGGATGCTCCATTGGCCCCGCCGCGCGCCACGCAGGGGTTCCAGCCGGTTCGCCGGCGGGGCCTGCATGTCGACCAGCGATGCCGCCGCGTCCAGCAGCCCGAGTTTCCTGAACGCCGTGGCCTGAATATGCCGTGGCAGGGTGTTGACGTACCGGCCGCAGAACAGGGCCGCCGTGGCTTTATTGGCGAACGTCCGGATCATGGATGTCGATGGTATAACGTATTGCATTAAATGGCCAGCATCTAGGATGAGGGTGAACCGTCATCCTAGAAAGCCGCGCGCCATTGCGACATGGGACGAATCTGAAACCTGTGAATCACGATGATTACCTGCAAGGGAATCGTCACGCTTCCCGGCCCATGCTGTAATACCCGCCATGGAATCCCTCACGCCCGGCTCCGAAGCCGCTCTCGATTTCCCCGCCCTGCTGCGCTACTGGCGCGGCAAGCGCGGTTACAGCCAGCTCGCGCTGTCGCTCGCGGCCGGTGTATCGCAGCGCCATATCAGTTTTCTGGAGTCGGGCCGGGCGCGGCCCAGTCGCGAGATGGTGCTGGCGCTGGCAGACCGCCTCGCCGTGCCGCTGCGGCAGCGGAACCGCTTGCTGCTGGCGAGCGGCTTCGCGCCGGCCTATAGCGAACACGCGCTGGCGGCGCCGCCCTTGCACATGGTGCGGCAGGCCATTGCGCTGATCCTGAGCAAGCAGGAGCCCTATCCCGCCGTGGTGCTGGACCGGTTCTGGAATCTGGTGGACGCCAACACCGCGTACCGGCGCATGTTCGGCACGCTGCTGGCGGGGCGCCGGCCCGCTTCGCTCGATGAGGACGGCCGGCGCATCAACCTGATGCTGACCGTGTTCGACCCGGACGGCCTCTGGCCGATGATCGAGAACGCGCAGCAGGTGGGCCGCTACCTCGTGCGCCGGGTCTGGCAGGCGTTGCAGGCGCAGGCGCACGATGAGGTGGCGCGTGAGATGTTTCGCCGCATCGCCGCATGGCATCCAGACATGGTGGGGCCCGGCGGCGAGCTGCTGGCGGATGAGGATGACCCCGAGGCGGACGGCGCGCCGCCGCCGGTCTTGCCCGTGATCGTCCAGGCTGGACGGTTCCGCGCGTCGCTGTTCTCCACCCTGACCACGCTGGGCATTCCGCAGGACGTCACGCTGGAAGAGTTGCGCATCGAGTGCTTCTTCCCGGCCGACGAGGCCACCCGCGACCTGTTTGAGTCCCTGGCCGGCACTCCCGCGCCCGAGCGCGCGCTCGAGTCGTAGTTCAGCCAGAATCGCACGCTCGTGCTAACATCGCCGGGCCGTTGTGGCAGTGCGGAAAACGCCTGCCGCCACGGCGTCGTTACGTCTTCAGGGCGGGGTGAAAGTCCCCACCGGCGGTATGTTGCCAGCGTCGTGCATCGATGACGCGAGGCAGCGAGCCCGCGAGCGCCCGCATTCCCGTGCGGGGTCAGCAGACCTGGTGAGAGGCCAGGGCCGACGGTCAGAGTCCGGATGAAAGAAGATGGGCGAAAATCCGCAAGCCGGCCTTGCGCGCGTGGACACGTCCGCCCGCGCGGCGGAGCGTCGTCGTATTTTTGCGGGTTTTCGCTGATCCACCCTGAAACGCCCACTGATCCCTATATATGGAGCGTTTCAATGCTGCACCACACCGAAGTCAATCTCCCGAACGTTAATTCTGGCGCCAACCTTGCCATCGCCGATGCCGATCCGCGCCCGCTGGCCGAGCGCATCGCGCACGCGCTCGAGGCCATGCGTGAGGGCCGTCCCGTCGTGCTGCTCGATGACGACGACCGCGAGAACGAGGCGGACCTGATCCTGTCCGCCGAGCGCCTGACTACGGCCAATATGGCGATGATGATCCGCGAATGCAGCGGCATCGTCTGCCTGTGCCTGACCGAGACCAAGGTCCGCGAACTCGGCCTGCGCCCGATGGTGGAGAACAACCTCAGCCAATACGGCACCGCCTTCACCGTCTCCATCGAGGCGCGCGAGGGCGTGACCACTGGCGTGAGCGCCGCCGACCGCATCACCACCATCCGCGCGGCCATTGCCGAGGATGCCGGCACGGACGCCGTGGTCAGCCCCGGCCACGTGTTCCCGCTCGTGGCCCGCGACGGCGGCGTGCTGGTGCGGCGCGGCCATACCGAAGGTTCGGTGGACCTCGCGCGGATGGCGGGACTGTCGCCGGCGGCGGTGCTCTGCGAGCTGATGAATCCGGACGGCACCATGGCGCGCCGCCCCGAGGCGCTGGCGTTTGCCGAGATGTACCAGTTGCCGGTGCTGACCATCGAAGACCTCGCCGCCTGGCGTGAAATCAACGGCTGAGGGAGCCCGGAAGGGCGCCTCAGGCGCCTTCGGCCCGGCGCGATGACGCAATCTGATGCAGTTTCATCGCGCCAAACGGGCGAATAGGCAGCCTCGCTGTGCGACAATGCGGGCTGCTTTTTTCCCGTCATGACGAGGGCTTCCCGATGTCTGTTCGCGCGTTCCTCCCGCATTTTTCGCGATTTCCCCGATTTCTCGCACGCCTGACCGTCCTGGCCGGCGCGTGCTTCTGCCTGACCGCCCACGCCGGCGGGCAGGCCGATCCCGCCCCGCCGGACCCCCAACGCTGGGTGCCGATGGTGGGCGCCACCGGCATGACCTCCTACTTCGATCAGACTGCCGTGCGCCGTCGCGGCCCCGAGGTGGGCGTCGTGCTGATGCATAACGCCCCAACGGGCGGCGTGATCCGCACCGCCAGCGGCGACGCCATCCGCTCGTCGCTGAAGCGGATGGTGCTGAATTGCGCCACGTCGATGTTCGCGGTGGTGGAGCAGACCCTCTACAGCAAGCGCTACGCGCGCGGCGAATCGCTATATACGATCCGCGCCCCGCAGACGGGCATGCCCCAGCCGATTGCCTCCGGCACCCTCGCCGGGGAGCTGATGAGCCGGCTCTGCCGCTGAGGCCAACCGCCACGGGCTAAGGCCGCTCGTCAATAGCGGTCCCGTTTTCCGCCGCGACACGCTATGCTTCGCCTCACGTCCACACGAGGGGGCAGGCATGGCGCACGCATGGCGGCAGGTGGCATGGTTCTGGCTGACGACTATTGGACTGGTCGGCATCTTCTGTGGATGGGTGCACGCGGCGTCAGCGCCGGCCGCACCATCCTCTCCTCCGGCGGCCGCCACGGCCGCAGCCCAGTCCACGCCCGTGGAACTGCGGCTGATGAACCGGCCCGTCGCCACCCTGCGCGGCACCCTGGGCGGCGCCGGCCCCGCCACCCGCGCCGAGCGGGCCGAAACCACGTTCGACAACCTGAGCGAGTCAGAGCTGGGGCTGCCACTGAGCCAGTTGAGCGGCACGCTCGGCGATGTCAGCGGCGTGGCCTTCCGCCTTGGCGACCGCGTGCTCTTCGCCCTGGTCGAGGGCGATCTCGATCCTACCGATGGCCTGACGATCGAAGTGGCAGCCGCCCAGACGCGCGCGCGGCTCCAGGCCGTTATCGACGCCCGCCGGGCCCAGCTCTACTGGCCTAACCTGCTGCGCGGGGCCTTGTTGTCGCTGGGCAGCCTGGCGCTGATGGTCGGGTTGATCTGGGGCATTGGCCGCGCCCGCAGCCGCATGCGCGGCGCACTGCAACACGCGCTGGACGTTCATCTGCAACAGCGCAGCGGCAGCCAGTTCGACTGGACCGGCGCGGTCTACCAGCTCGTCAGCCGCATCGTCCAGATCCTGGCGGTGGGCTCGGTCATCGCGCTGGGCTTCCTCTGGCTCCAGTTCGCGCTCGAGCAGTTTCCGCTGACCGAACCGCTCGGCGACCGCATGGGCGCCTTCTTCCTTGGCCTGCTGCGGCATATCGGCGTGTCGATCGTGGAGTCGATCCCGGGGCTGGTCACGGTGGTGGTCATCCTGCTGATCACCCGCGCGATCCAGCGGCTGGTCGGCAATATCTTTGTCGCCGTGCAGAAGGGGCAGATCACGGTGCCGGGCATGCACCCGGAAACGGCCGGCGCCACGCGGCGGCTGGCCAGCGTGCTGGTCTGGGCGCTCGGGTTCACCTTCGCCTATCCCTATATCCCCGGCTCTCAGAGCGACGTGTTCAAGGGCCTGTCCGTGCTGATCGGCTTCATGATCACGCTGGGCTCGGCCAATATCGTCAACCAGATCATGAGCGGGATGGTGGTGGTCTATTCGCGCGCGCTGCGCCGGGGGGACATGGTCAGCATTGGCGATACGGTGGGCACGGTGATCGGGCTGGACGCGCTGTCGGTCAAGGTCGTCAACCTGCGCAACGAGGAGGTGACGCTGCCGAACGCAGTGGTGGTGGGCAGCGCCATCCACAACTTCTCGCGCCATGGCGCCACGCGCGACCCTGGCACCGCCGAGCAGGGCGCGATGGTGTCCACTTCGGTCACCATCGGCTATGACACGCCGTGGCGGCAGGTCCACGCAATGCTGCTGGAAGCCGCCGCCCACGCCACCCACGTGGTGGCGGCGCCCACGCCGTTCGTGCTCCAGCGCGGGCTATCGGATTTCTACGTCGAATATGAGCTGTTCACGGCGATCGACAATCCGCGCAATCGCTTTTTTGCGCTGTCGGCACTGCACGCGGCCATCCAGGATGTGTTCAACACCCACGGCGTGCAGATCATGTCGCCCCATTTCATCGACCAGCCGGGCCAGAGCGTGGTGGTACCGCAGGCCCGCTGGTTCGAGGCGCCGGGCCATGCCGAGGTGGACCCGGCCGCGCACCCGCATCGCCGGGCCACGCGGCCGTGAGTGCAACCTCGGCCAGCTTCGGACTTACTCCGCCACGTGGCGGGCCTTCCAGGCGCCGTTGGACTGCTTGCAGAACCAGCCCGACCACGCTTCGGTGGCGCTGCCGCGCTGCAGTTCGGACTTCAGGCGCCGGCACTTTTGGCCCTTGTCTTCCTTGGTGGTGACGGGCGTGATGGTGCCGAGGATGGCGGCGCGCTTGCCGG
Organism: Cupriavidus sp. OV096; assembly: GCF_900115455.1. Taxonomy (NCBI): domain Bacteria; kingdom Pseudomonadati; phylum Pseudomonadota; class Betaproteobacteria; order Burkholderiales; family Burkholderiaceae; genus Cupriavidus; species Cupriavidus sp. OV096. The sequence goes on along the minus strand of NZ_FOWM01000007.1, from coordinate 198,557 downwards.
CGCCCGGGTAGTTCCAGGTCACGCTTTCGTTGTCGGGGCCGCCGTCGAGGATCTTGCGCACGGTCTGTTGCAGCGAGGCGGCTTCCTTCTGGTTCAGCGTGCCGATGATGCTGCCGGACAGGTAGTTGTCGAAGTAGGCGAGGGCGGGCTGGGCGGTGCCAAGCAGCAGGGCGCAGCCAAGGCTGGCGGCAAGCGCCAGTCGAAGATGGGAACGGCGAAGGGTACCCCGGGCGTGCATGACGATTCCTCGTGAGAATGGATGACGAGGCGATTGTAAGCGCGCCCACGCCGCTTGGGGGCATCGCGATGCTTCCCGAGACACTTGGCGCCCCGGTGCGGCGCAGCATCGCCTCCGCCGCAGTGCGGTTTGACACCGTGCCGCCGCTGACCTAGCGTGGATTGCCATGTGTCCGCGCAGCCATCCGGGCGCGGCACGGTCATGGGCCGGACGCTGGGGCGAACCCTGCCCATATGCCGGAAACGCTTGTCCCAAGCGGCTTTGGAGCTACCGCTTGAACATTTTGTTGCAAACGTTGCGCCAGCGAAACGTGACTTTTAAGTCTCGAATTGTTATGGTTTCGCATCGCAATGCAACAAATCCGTTACGGACCGGTCGATACCGATCCCGACTGAATCGGATCCGACGCCTGGTCCGTCTCTTGCTCTGGAGACCTGCGGCCGACAGTCGGACGCACGCTGAAACGTCTGTTGAACACTTTCGATCCGCGCCGACGTGCCGGGTCGCCATCCATCCATTTTCCGGCCTTCATGACCGCAACCACCTCGCCGTTCCGCCCCATCCACGCCCCGACCGATGCGCCCGCGCGCCGCTTATCCGGGATGCTGGGAGGGCTGGGACGCTGGCTGGGGGGCGGGGTGCTGGCCGTGGCGGCGCTGTCCGCGCATGCGTTCGACTTCGAGACCGTGGCCGCCAAGGCGCGCCAGCTCTCGGGCGCGCCCTACAAGCCGGCGCCGCAGAACCTGCCCGCCGAGCTGAAGGACCTGAGCTACGAGCGCTATCGCGAAATCGAATACAAACCGGAGCGCTTCGCATGGCGCGGCGCGCGACTGCCGTTCGAGATTTCGTTCTACCACGAGGGCATGGTGTTCGATCAGCCCGTGCGCATCAACGAGGTGGTGGGCAACAGCGTGCGCGAGTTCCGCTTCGACCCGGGCGCGTTCAACTACGGCTCGCACAAGGTGGATGCGGCCAAGCTCAAGGGACTCGGCTTTGCCGGCTTCCGCCTGCTATACCCGCTGAACCAGGGCAAGCGCAAGGATGAACTGGCCTCGTTCCTGGGCGCCAGCTACTTCCGCGCGCTGGGCAAGGACCAGTGGTATGGCCTGTCGGCCCGCGGGCTGGCTGTGGACACGGCACTGAATTCGGGCGAGGAATTTCCGCGTTTCGTCGAATACTGGATCGAGCGGCCGTCCGCCAACGACAAGCAGGTGACGATCTACGCGCTGATGGATTCGCGCCGCATGAGCGGGGCGTACCGCTTCGTGATCAAGCCGGGCAACGAGACGGTGATGGAAGTGAAGTCGCGCCTGTTCCTGCGCGAAAACGTGACCAAGCTCGGTCTGGCCCCGCTGACCAGCATGTACCTGTATGGCGAAAACCAGCCGACCGCCAATGCGGACTTCCGACCCGAGGTGCATGACTCGGACGGCCTGTCCGTGCAACTGGGTACCGGGGAGTGGGTCTGGCGCCCGCTGGTCAATCCCAAGCGGCTGCTGGTGACGTCGTTCGCGGCGACCAACCCGCAGGGCTACGGCCTGATGCAGCGCGACCGCACGTTCGACAATTACCAGGAGCTGGGCGCGTGGTACGAGCGCCGGCCAAGCGGCTGGGTGGAGCCCAAGGGCAACTGGGGCTCGGGCCGTGTGGAGCTGGTGCAGATTCCGACGCCGGACGAGACCAACGACAACATCGTGGCCTTCTGGGTGCCGGACAACCCGCCCAAGCCCAAGCAGGCCTTCGACTATGAATACCGCCTGAAATGGCAGAAGGATGGCGAGAACCTGCCGCCGCTGTCGTGGGTCACGCAGACCCGGCGCGGCCAGGGGCTGACCCGCAAGCAGGACGACACGAGTTTCTCGCTGACCGTGGATTTCGAAGGCCCGGCCTTCAAGAAGCTGGCCGAGGATGCGCGGCTGGACCCCGTGATCTCGGCGGACGCCAACGGCGAACTGCTGAAGACCTCGGTCCGCCGCAACGAAGCCACGGGCGGCTGGCGCATGACGCTGTTCATGCGCCGCAAGGACGAGACAAAGCCGGTTGAGTTGCGCGGCTATCTTCGCAACGGCAATACAACCCTATCCGAGACATGGAGCTACATCATTCCCCCCGGCTAAAGCATCGCCCGGCCCAGGCGGCAGCATGCGAGCGCTATGTCGACCGCCTGCCTGCCTCGCCCGAGCTGCGCAGCGAACTGCTGGCCGACACCCCCATGCCGCCGGTGACCTCCGTGCCCGCCGAGGGCATCGAGGTGCCTTCCGCAATGATCGAACTGCAGACCCGCCTGGCCCGCCGCGACCCCAAGGAGCGCGAGGGCGATGAGGCCGCTGTCACCGCCACGCCCGGCGGTCCGACCTACGCCTCGGTGCCGCGCCGCCTGACGATGGCCTACGGCAATCCGCAGGTGGACGGCGAGCCGCTGCTGCAGCGCCGCGACGATGGCACCGTGCGCGTGGATACCGGGCCGAAGCCCGAGCGCGCGTCGATGGTGCCGCGCCAGTGGCCACCCCATGTGGTGAGCGGCTGGCTGCGCAATACCTGGCGCAAGATGATGGGCCGCCCGCCCGTGCCCGAGACCTGGGACACCCTGCACGATGGCCCCGACGCCGAGGGCAAGTGGCATCCCGCCGGCTCGCATCGCCGCTGGTTCCTGCTGGGGCTGGTGGTTGCCCAGACCACGGTGGCCACGTACTTCATGGCCAAGGTGCTGCCGTACCACGGCGCCGATCCGCTCGAAGTGGCCATCCTGGCCCTGTTCGCGATCCTGTTCTCGTGGGTGTCCGCCGGGTTCTGGACGGCGATGATGGGCTTCCTGGTGCTGGCCAAGGGCGGCGACCGCCATCTGATCTCGCGCAGCGCCGCGCCGGACGCGCCAATCGATCCATCCGCCCGCACGGCGGTGATCATGCCGATTGCCAACGAGGACGTGACACGCGTCTTCGCCGGGCTGCGGGCGACGTATGAGTCGCTCGAACGTTCGGGCGACCTCGCCCACTTCGATTTCTTCGTCCTCTCTGACAGCGGCAACCCCGACCTGCGCACCGCCGAGCACGATGCCTGGATGGAAATCTGCCGCGCCGTGGGCGGCTTCGGCCGTATCTTCTACCGCTGGCGCCGCCATCGCGTGAAGCGCAAGACCGGCAACGTGGCCGACTTCTGCCGCCGCTGGGGCAGCAAGTATCGCTACATGATCGTGCTCGACGCCGACAGCGTGATGAGCGGCGAATGCCTGGGCACGCTGACGCGCCTGATGGAAGCCAACCCCGGCGCCGGGATCATCCAGACCGCGCCGCTGGCGGTGGGACGGGACACGCTCTATGCGCGGGTGCAGCAATTCTCGACGCGCGTCTACGGCCCGCTGTTCACGGCCGGCCTGCATTACTGGCAGCTCGGTGAGTCCCACTACTGGGGCCACAACGCGATCATCCGCATCAAGCCGTTCATGGAGCATTGCGCGCTGGCGCCGTTGCCGGGCAAGGGGCCGCTGTCGGGCGAGATCCTGTCGCACGACTTCGTCGAAGCCGCGCTGATGCGCCGGGCAGGGTGGGGCGTGTGGATTGCCTACGACCTGCCGGGCTCGTTCGAGGAACTGCCGCCGAACCTGCTGGATGAGGTGAAGCGCGACCGCCGCTGGTGCCAGGGCAACCTGATGAACTTCCGGCTCTGGATGAAGCAGGGTTTCCACATGGTGCACCGCGCCGTGTTCCTGACCGGGATCATGGCCTACCTGTCGGCGCCGCTCTGGTTCCTGTTCCTGCTGCTGTCCACCGCCGCGCTGGCCAAGCACGCGCTGGTGCCGCCCGAGTACTTCACGCAGCAATACCAGCTGTTCCCGACCTGGCCCGAGTGGCACCCGGAGAAGGCGCTCGCGCTGTTCTCGGCCACGGCCACGCTGCTGTTCCTGCCGAAGCTGGCCAGCGTGATCCTGCTGCTCAAGGACGCGCGGCAGTACGGCGGCCCGGTGCGGCTCATCGTCAGCATGCTGCTGGAAATGCTGATGTCGGCGCTGCTGGCACCCACGCGGATGCTGTTCCACACCAAGTTCGTGGTCGCGGCGTACAGCGGCTGGGGCATTTCGTGGAAGTCGCCCCCGCGCGAGGATGCCGAGACCTCCTGGGGTGAGGCGTTCCGCCGCCACGGCTGGCACACGGTGCTGGGCCTGGTCTGGGGCGCGGGCGTGTACTGGCTGAGCCCGGGCTTCATCTGGTGGCTGCTGCCGATTGTCGGTTCGCTGGCGCTCTCGATTCCGCTGTCGGTGCTGCTCTCGCGCGTGACGCTGGGCCGGGCCATGCGCCGCGCCGGGCTGTTCGTGATTCCCGAGGAAGCCAATGTGCCGCGCGAGATCGTGGAAACCCAGCAGCACGTGGAGGCGGCACAGGACGTGCCGGGCTTCGTCGACGCCGTGGTGGACCCGGTGACCAATGCGCTGATGTGCGCCACGGCCACCGCCCGCAAGGTGCAGCCCACGCCCACGCGCCTGCAGCATGGCACGCTGGTGCAGCATGCGCTGACGCATGGTCCGCAATCGCTGTCGGCGGCGCAGAAGCATGTGCTGCTCGGCGATCCGTTCGCACTCTCCAAGCTGCACGAACTGGTCTGGGGCTCGCCCCTGGCCGATGCAGCGTGGAAGGAGACGCGCGTGCTGATGCGCCGCGCCGCCAACGTGCTGCCGCTGCGGCCGCGCGCGGCCTGATCGACGACTCAAGCCGCGCGCAAAGTCAAAACGGCAGGTCAGCCTAGGGAAGGCTGACCTGCCGTTTTTTTCGTCCTGTCGTTTTAAACCGTTGTATCGGGGGAGGGGTGGGTCTTATCTCAGGGCCGACACGCAGATCGGCGCATTGATATAGACATCGCCCACGCGGCGCTCGCCGCGGTCCTTGCGGGTCATGTAGCGGAACATCATGCTGACGCCAAGCTTGGTCAGAATTTCCACGTCGCGGTTGGCGCAGATGTTACGTTGCAGCGGCGCGGCGTAGTTGACCTCGAAGCTGGCCAGGTCAAGCATCGGCCCGCGATAGTTGGTCAACTCCAGCTGGAAGAGCACATGCTTGCCCGGCACCGACTGGCAGCGGCGCAGGCGCGTCTCGCCATCGATCTCGATCGGCAGGGCATCGTTGAGCTGGCGGCAGGCGCGGGCCAGCACGCCGTCGGGGCGGCTGGTGTTGCGGAGCAGTTCGGGAACGCCGGCGCCGCCGGTGTTCTGCCCGGTGGCGGCACCCTTGAGCATGCGCGACAAGGCGTCGGCTTCATCCACCACAGGCACGGGAGCGGGTGCCGGCGCGGAAGCCGTGACCGGCGCCCTGACCGGCGCGGCCCACGCGGGCAACGGCGGCAGGGTTGCCAGGGCAACCAGGCTCAGCGAAACAATAATCGGCGTTTGTCGTATGGTCATGCGGGCTAGCGTTGCCGGGGACGGCTCCCGTGACCCGTCTCCCGCTGTGCGTCCGACTACGCGGTCGGCGCAACATCCGTGCCGACAGGCAGGCATTGTACCCTCCACCCCCGTGCATGCGAAAGCCACGCCACACCGAAAGCACGCTTTGTAACCTGTGCAACAATTGCGCCTTGTCTTCGGAACCGTTTCATGACTGCCAGCCCTCGCGCCTCCACATCTGCTCCACGTTTTCCCCTCTGGCTGTTGATCTGCGCGTCGCTGACCGCGTTGGCGCCCCTGTCCATCGACATGTATCTGCCGAGCTTTCCGGCGCTCGCGGCAGACCTCCACACCGAGATCGGGCAGGTGCAACTGACGCTGGGCACCTTCCTGGTCGGGCTGGCGATCGGGCAGGCGTTCTATGGTCCGATCAGCGACCGCTACGGCCGCAAGGCGCCTCTCTATATAGGACTGACGCTGTACGGCGCCGCCGCTGCCGGCTGCGCGCTGGCCGGTAGCGTGGAGTCCCTGATGCTGTGGCGCTTCCTGGAGGCGCTTGGCGGCTGCACCGGCCTGGTGGTGTCGCGCGCCGTGATCCGGGACCGGCTCGAGGCCAAGGATTCGGCGCGGGCGTTTTCTTCCCTGATGCTGGTGATGGGCCTCGCGCCGATCCTCGCGCCGCTGATCGGCGGGGCCGTCCTCTCTGCCCTGGGCTGGCGCGCGATTTTCTGGATCCATTGTGGCGCGGCCGTGCTGATCCTTTGGTTCGTTCACGCACGGATGGAGGAGTCGCTCGATCCGGCGCACCGCCGCACGCTGCACCCGGGCACCGTCTTGCGCAACTACTGGGAGCTGCTGCGCGACCGCGAATTCCTGGGCTACTCGCTGGCGGCCGGCTGCGTGCAGGCAGGCATGTTCGCCTATATCGCCGGTTCGCCGTTCGTGCTGATCGAGTTGCATGGCATCGACCCCTCGCACTATGGCTTCGTGTTCGGGGCGAACGCGTTCGGGCTGATCGCGATGTCCCAGATCAATACGCGCCTGGTGCGTGCGCGCTCGCTCGACGCCGTGCTGGGCATGGCCCTGTACGCGCCGCTGCTGGCCGGCCTGATGCTGGCCGTCGCGGCGCTGGCGGGCATGGCCGTGCTGCCGGTGCTGCTGGTCGGCTTCTTCGTCTTTCTGGCGGGTATGGGGTGCATCACGCCGAATGCGTCGGCGCTGGCGTTGGCGCACCAGAGCCATCGCGCGGGCACCGCGTCCGCGCTGATGGGCACGCTGCAGTTCGGATTCGGCACGCTGGCTGGCGCCGCCGTCAGCGTATGGCACGACGGTACCGCGCTGCCACTGGCCGTGGTGATGGCCGTGTGCGGCTGCAGCGCGGTCCTGCTGCGGCGCTACGGGCGGGCCGGCGCGGCCGTGCCCGCCTGATCAGGCGGCCTGGTTGGCGGGCGTCGCCGGCGCCATCGGCATGGCCGGCGCGGGCTGCATGACCACCATCTGCGCCGGCATCGGGGCGGCAAATCCGGCTTGGCCAAAACTCTCGCGAATCACGCGGTTGGTATCGAAATAGACCTGCCAGTAGTGATCGTTATGGCAGTAGGGCCGCACGGCGAGCACCGGGCCGACCAGCGTGAATTCGAGGATCTCCACGTCGACCGGCGGTTCCGCCAGGACGTTGGGAATCGCGCCGATGCGCTCCTTGAGCAGTGCCACGGCGGCCATCGCGTCGGTCGAGCCGGCCAACTGCGCCTTCAGTTCCACGCGCCGGTAGGCATTGGCGGTGAAATTCTGGATGGTGTCCGAGAAGATCTTGTTGTTGCCGACTACGGTCAGCACGTTGTCCGGCGTGTCGAGCGTGGTGGCGAACAGGCCGATCTCCCTGACTGTGCCGGTCACGCCGCCGATGGTCACGAAATCGCCCACCTTGAACGGCCGCAGCACCACGAGGAAGGCGCCGGCCGCGAAATTCGCCATCAGCCCCGACCACGCCATGCCGATGGCCACGCCAGCCGCCGCAATCAGCGCCGCGAAGGTGGTGGTCTGGATGCCGAAGTAGCCGAGGATACCGATCACCAGCACCACGTTGAGGGTGACGGTGACGATGGAGCCGACGTAGCGCAGCAGCGTGGGGTCCACCTTCTGCCGGGCCAGCGAGTTCTGGACCAGCCGGACGACGAAATGGATCAGCCAGCGGCCGATCACCCAGAAGGCCAGCGCGGCCAGGATCTTGACGCCGAACACGGTGGCGTAACCGACGATCAACTCGCGAAAGCTCTGCAACGAAGAGGTATCCATGGGGCATGCTCCTGTTAGGCAAGGGCATTATTGGCCTCGTCGCGGGCAAGTTCAAGTTAATAATTTCGCGAAAATCCGCCGTTCGATATGCGCAAATAACAAAGCGGCCGGAACGCTGTCCGGCCGCTTTCTCCCAGTCCCAACAAGGGTGGATTACCAGTTGGTCTCGCGCTCCGGGGTGGCCGAAATGCGGTGCAGGGTCAGGTCCGCGCCATTGAACTCGGCTTCGGCATCCAGTCGTATTCCGACGAATTTCTTCAGTGCACCGTAGACTACCGTGCCGCCCACCAGCGCGATGACGATGCCGAGCGCCGTGCCGATCAGCTGCGCGACCAGCGACACCCCGCCCATGCCGCCGAGCGCATGGGTGCCGAAGATGCCCGCCGCGATGCCGCCCCAGGCGCCGCACAAGCCGTGCAGCGGCCAGACGCCCAGCACGTCATCGATATGCCACTTGTTCTGGGCCAGCGTAAACAAATAGACGAACAGCGCGCCGGCCACCGCGCCGGTGATCAGCGCGCCGAGCGGATGCATGAGGTCCGAGCCGGCGCACACGGCCACCAGCCCGGCCAGCGGGCCGTTGTAGGCGAAGCCGGGGTCGTTGCGGCCGGCCCACCACGCCGCCAGCGTGCCGCCGGCCATCGCCATCAGCGAATTGATGGCCACCAGGCCGCTGATCTTGTCCACGGTCTGGGCGCTCATCACATTGAAGCCGAACCAGCCCACCGCCAGCACCCAGGCGCCGAGCGCCAGGAAGGGGATGTTCGAGGGCGGATGCGCGCTGATGCGGCCGTCCTTCGAGTACCGGCCGCGCCGGGCGCCCAGCAGCAACACGGCGGGCAGGGCGATCCAGCCGCCCACGGCATGCACGACGACCGAGCCTGCGAAATCGTGAAACGGCGAGCCTGCAACCGAGGCGATCCAGTCCTGGATGCCGAAGCGGTTGTTCCAGGCGATACCTTCGAAGAACGGGTAGACAAAACCTACCAGGATGAAGGTGGCGACCAGTTGCGGATTGAATCGCGAGCGCTCCGCAATGCCTCCCGAAATAATCGCCGGAATGGCCGCCGCAAATGTGGCGAGGAAGAAGAATTTCACCAGTTCATATCCGCTCTTTTGTGCCAGGACTTCGGCACCGGACATGAATTGCACCCCGTACGCCACCGTATAACCGACAAAAAAGTAAGCAATCGTGGAAACGGCAAAATCAACAAGGATTTTCACCAGTGCATTCACCTGGTTTTTCTTGCGCACCGTGCCGAGTTCCAGGAATGCAAATCCCGCGTGCATGGCGAGTACCAGGATGGCGCCGAGCAGGATGAACATCGCATCGGCGCCCGTTTTCCAGTTTTCCATTGCTACCTCAATGCTCAAAATGGGAGCACGAGTATGCAAAATCCGTTCCAGACAGCGATGCAAAATGGGGAAAATAGCGCCGAGGCGGTGCGTGGCGCACTGGTGTGGCGTTTCCGGGCGAGTTGTCGGATCAACTATTGCGCGCAGCGGCTGCGCCGCCGTACGAGCCACGCCTCATTATGGATCGCCATGCGCCAAAAGCGGGCGTATAGCGCGCGCGGTGCGATCCAGAATGGTGCGTCCTCGCCCGGGGGGAGGCCGACGAAGCGCGGCCCCGTGCATGTGCGCCGCACGATACGTGTCGGGCTGAAAAAGTGACGATTCCATTTGGGGAAAAGAGGGGTAAAACCCCCGCTAAGTCTTGCCAGAGAACGTTTTCCGGCCGTTTTCGTTGCTTCGGTGCCACTGGGGATTGCCCAAGGCGCAAAGGGCAGATTAGACTGCGCCGATCGGTAATTTGCCGGCAGGCAGATGTCCGGTGACGACGACCAACAAGGGAAATCTAGCCATGAATAAAGGTGAACTGGTATCGGCCATCGCCGCGGAAGCAGAACTCAGCAACGCCGCCGCCGAGCGCGCGCTGAACGCCGCGCTGGACAGTATCAAAAAGGCAGTGGCCAAGGGGGACTCGGTCACCCTGGTGGGGTTTGGTAGCTTCAGCTCGGGCAAGCGTGCTGCCCGTACCGGCCGCAATCCGCGCACCGGCGAAACGATCAAGATCCCGGCCGCCAAGACGGTGAAGTTTTCCGCCGGCCAGGGTTTCAAGGACGCCGTGAACAAGAAGAAGTAAGCAAGTTCGCGTTCTTGAAAGTAAGGAAAGCGGCCTTCGGGGCCGCTTTTCTTTTTGGGCCATGATGTCCACGCGCGGATTTGCCCATTGGCGCGCCTCGTCGGGTTACACTGCCCGCGCCTCAGGCTCGATTTCTGGATTTTCTGCGATGAACGATCTGTCCCACCAGCTTTCCATGACCGTGCTGATGACGCCGGACATGGCCAACTTCTCCGGCAACGTGCACGGGGGCACCATCCTGAAGTACCTGGACATGGTGGCCTACGCCTGCGCCAGCCGCTACGCCGGCCGCTATGTGGTCACGCTGTCAGTGGACCAGGTGATGTTCCGCCAGCCGATCCACGTGGGCGAACTCGTCACCTTCCTGTCTGCCGTGAACTACACCGGCCGCAGCTCGATGGAAATCGGCATCAAGGTGGTGACTGAGAATATTCGCAGCAAGGTGGTACGGCATACCAATAGCTGCTACTTCACGATGGTGGCCGTGGACGACAACGGCGCGCCAGCCGAGGTGCCGCCGCTGCAACCGCGTGACGAGGTGGAGCGCCAGCGCTTTGCCGCCGCCCAGCAGCGCCGCGCGCTGCGCCAGGAAATGGAGCGCCGGCACGACGAGATCAAGGGTTCGGCGGACTGACCATGGCGAACATCCGCATCGGAATGATGGCCGTCGCCGGCCTGTGGGCGCTCTCCGGCATCACGCAGGCCGAGGAAATCGGCAGCGTCAGCACGAATTTCCGCGTCACCGGCTCCGACAAGGTGGTGATCGAAGCCTATGACGATCCGCAGGTGGACGGCATCACCTGCTACGTCTCGCGGGCGCGCACGGGCGGCATCAAGGGCTCGCTCGGCATGGCCGAAGACCCGCCGGAAGCGTCGATTGCCTGCCGCCAGGTGGGCCCCATCACCTTCAAGGGCCCGGTCAAGGCGCAGGAAGACGTGTTTTCCGAGCGGATGTCGATCCTGTTCAAGACCCTGCACGTGGTGCGTGCGGTGGACCGCAAGCGCAACACGCTGGTCTATCTGACCTACTCCGACCGCATCGTCAGCGGCAGCCCGCAGAACGCGGTGACGGCGGTACCGGTGCCGGCCGGGACACCGATCCCCGTCAAGTAAGCCTCAGCCCCTCAGCAACCTCAGGCTTCAAACAGCTTGCGCAGATTCGATTTCAGAATCTTCCCATTGGGATTGCGCGGCAGCATCTCCCCGCTGACGATAATCCGCACTGGCACCTTGAACGCCGCCAGCTGCTGCCGCACGAAATCCTGCAACTCCGCTTCCGTGGCAGCCATGCCCGGCTTCAGGCTCACCACCGCACCGGGCTCCTCGCCCAGCGTGCGGTGCGGGATGCCGACCAGCGCCGCATCCATGATGGCCGGATGGGCGTACAGCGCGCTTTCCACCTCGATGCAGTAGATGTTCTCGCCGCCGCGGATCAGCATGTCCTTCATCCGGTCGACGATATAGAGGAAGCCGTCCGCATCCAGCCGGGCGATGTCGCCAGTGTGCAGCCAGCCATCGACGAAGGTCTTGGCCGTCGCCTCGGCCTTGTTCCAGTACCCGTGCACCACGTTCGCGCCGCGCACCATCAGCTCGCCGGTCTCCCCCAAGGGCAGCGCGCGCCCGAAGCCATCGTCGATCTTCATCTCGCCGATGGGCAGGGCCGGGCCGCTGCTGTCTGGCCGGAACACGTACTCTTCCGCGCTGTGGCTGGTGAAGGTGGCCGAGGTCTCCGTCATGCCCCAGCCAATGCCGGGAGCCGCGTGTGGAAACACTTCCTTGATGCGCCGCACCAGTTCCGGCGAGGCCGGTGCGCCGCCATAGTTCATGTTCTCCAGCGATGACAGATCGAAGTCGCCGCGCTGGGGATGCTCGATGATCTGCCAGGCGATGGTCGGCACGCCGCCGGCCCCCGTGCAGCGTTCGCGCTCGATCAGCGCCATGGCCTGGAGCGTGTCCCAGCGATGCAGCAGCACGATTTTGCCGCCCGTCGCGAGTGCGCCATTGAGCACTGACATGCAGCCCGTGACATGGAAGAACGGTACCGCCAGCAGCGCCGCCTTCTGCGGGGCGTTCGGATCCGGCTCGGGCACCGGCTCGCCGCGCCGCAGCAGGTTGCGCAGCGGGCTGAACTGGGCCGCCACGGCCACGGAGGTGGCGTTGCGGTGCGAGCCCACGGCGCCCTTTGGCTTGCCGGTAGTGCCCGAGGTGTAGAAGATCGTCGCGTCCTCGTCCGGGTCCAGCGGGATGGCCGGCAACGATTGCGAGGGCAGGCCGTTCCAGGCCGACGACGGGCCGATCACCGATTCGAGCGTAGCGATATGGGCGTCGCCCGTGATTTGAGAAAAGTCGCCGCTCTCCGGCAGTCGCGACACATAGACGCGCTCCAGCGCCGGGCAGGCCGGCAGGTGCTCGAGGATGCGGCCGAGCCGCTCGTTATCGACGATGGCGATCCGGCTGCCCGAATCGGCCAGCCCGTATTCGAGTTCGGCGCCCGTCCACCATGCATTGAGCGGCGTGACGATGGCGCCCGCCAGCAGCGCGCCAAAGAACGCCACCGGCCATTCGGGCAGGTTGCGCATGGCCACGGCAACGCGGTCGCCCTTGCGTACGCCGTCCCGGATCAGCTGGTGCGCCAGCGCCGTGGCGGCCAGTGCGAACGCGCGGTAGCTGACGCGCTCGTCCTCATAGACGACGAAGGTCTTCTCGCCCCAGCCGGCGGCCACCAGGAACAGGTCGCGTAGCGTGGGCGGGGCGTTTTTCCAGACAGTCGTGGGAATGCCACGGATCACGCGCGTCTCGGTTTCGAAGGGCGCGCCGGGCGCGGTCAGGCGGGCGTGGGCTTCGGCGAGGGACATCACCGGCCACGCGGCGGTTTGCTGAGGATGTTGCGACATGACTGCCTCCGGGGCTGCATTGCAGGTGGACGTGCAGAAACGCGAAGGGCGGCAGGGGCCGGAGCCACCGCCGCCCGGGAGGGGGTGGGGTCAGATCGTGACGCCGCCGTCCACGACCATCGCCTGGCCGGTCATGAAGGTGCTGGCGGCCGAGGCCAGGAAGCAGGCGGCGCCGGCAATCTCGACCGGCTCGCCGATGCGGCGCAGCGGGGCGCCCTGGGTCGATTGCTTGTAACGCTCGGGATCTTCCCACAGCGCGCGCGCAAAATCGGTCTTGATCAGACCGGGGGCGATGCAGTTCACGCGCACGTTATGCGGCCCGAACTCCACGGCCAGGTTGCGCGCGAGCTGGAAATCGGCCGCCTTGGAGACGTTGTAGACGCCAATCGTCGGGGAGCCGCGCAGGCCGCCAATCGACGACACGATGATGATTGAGCCCTCGCGGCGTTCGATCATCTGTGGCGCCACCATCTGGATCAGCCAGTGGTTGGAGATGACGTTGTTGTCCAGCACCTTGCGGAACTGGTCGTCCGTCACGCCGCTCATCGGCCCGTAGTACGGGTTCGAGGCGGCGTTGCAGACCAGGACGTCCACCTTGCCGAAGGTGCGGTTGGTCTCGTCCACCAGGTGCTGGAGGTCTTCCTTCGACGAGATATTGGCCGGCACGGCGATGGCGGTACCGGCGCCGTGGCGCGCGTTGATGGCGTCCACCACTTCGGCGCAGGCTTCGGCCTTGCGCGACGAAATGACCACCTTGGCGCCTTGCACGGCCATCTGCTCGGCGATGGCGCGGCCGATGCCGCGCGACGAACCGGTGATGATGGCAACCTTGCCCGACAGATCGAACAATGACATGGTGTCTCCTGAGGATCGCGGCGGTCTTGCCGTCGCTGGATATATGAGGTGCCGGGACATTATGGGGACGCCGCCCCCCTCAGTCCACCCGCAAACCGCCACGCCGGGGGTGGTATCAGCAAACTTTCTGCGGGCAATTCACGCGATGCATGACGCGTGCCGCAGCGTGGAATGCTCTGCCCCTTATATGCCCCTCATGCCTCCTTGTCGGCGGCGAGCACGCGCGGCAGGGTGGCGGCCAGCGCACCGCGCAGCGGCGCGTCCAGGGGGATGCCGAAGCGGTGGATGAGCAGGTCGATGACGGCCTCGGCGTCGTCCAGTTCCTGCTTCTGGACGCTGCCGTCGGCGGCGCGCGCGGCGAACTGGCCGTTGCGAAGCGCCAGGCGCACCCCGTCCACCACCCGCGCCACCATCAGCGTCTGTGTGAACTGGCTGTCTGGATGGGTCGACACGTACCAGTTGCGCGCCACGTAATCGATCTTCGGCTGCGGGGTCAGGTCGAAGCGGTACATCACGCGCCAGTCGTCCGCGCCGGTGCCGTCATCGGACCGGAATTCGAGGTCGTAGGCGTGGAACGCGGTGCTGGCCAACTGCGCCGCCGGCGTGGGCGTCAGCCGGAACGGCACGTCAGGGTTGACCGGCAAGGACAGCGGTAGCGCGCGGTCGAGTGTGGTGCCGCCGAAGCCCACGTCGGCCAGATAGCTCTCGTGGGCCACCTCGACGCGCAGCAGCATGTGGGAGAGCCCGGTGGGCGGATGGTCCGCCGGCAGCCGCCAGCGCACGCGCGCGGCCAGGGGCACCACGGAATACCCGAGCGCCTTGAGCCCGGCGCAGAACAGGGTATTGAGCTCGAAGCAGTAGCCGCCGCGCCCCTGGATGACGAGTTTTTCGAACACGTCCGGCACGTCGATCCGCACGGGTCGGCCCGTGAGCGGATTCAGGTTCTCGAACGGGAGATGGGCGAGCTGGGCTGCGATCAGCGCGTCCAGCGCGGGGAGGTCGGGGCTGGCTGGCGCGGCATCGAGGCCGATCCGCGCCAGCCACGCCGGTAGCTGATCGGGCGAGAGCGGGGAAATTTCATCGACGGGAAGCATGGGGTTCGCTGTCTCCGTGGGGGTCCGATAGCGGCCCGGGTGGCGGTTGGTTTGGCGAGAATGCCAGGCTGCGCCGACGGAATCCGCTTCGTCAGCGGTGGGGTAGACCGAGGCCGGCGCGCCCACTACTATAAGTCCACAACGCCACCGGCACCGATGCCCCACGCATGACAGGGTCATCCTCAGCCGGGCCCTCTCACCGGAGACGCCCCGTGAAAACCCTGATCGAGCATCTGTCGCATTACGCGGCCTATCACCGCGATCGCCGCAACATCGTCACCCATTTCGTCGGCATCCCGATGATCGTGCTGGCCGTGACCACGCTGCTCGGCCGGCCCGCCATGCCGCTCGGCGAGGGGGCGGCGTTCCTCACCCCGGCCATGGTCGTCTACGCGCTCTCGTGCCTGTTCTACCTGCGGCTGTCGTTCGCCTTCGGCCTCGCCATGGCGGTCATTCTGGCCGTATTCCTATGGGTTGGGGCATGGATTGCCGCGCTGCCGACGGCGGCCTGGCTCGCTTCCGGCATCGGCCTGTTCGTGGTGGGATGGATCATCCAGTTCGTCGGGCACTACTACGAGGGGCGCAAGCCGGCGTTCGTCGATGACCTCGTCGGGCTGCTGATCGGCCCGCTCTTCCTGGTGGCGGAGACCGCGTTCGCGATGGGCCTTGCCCGCGAAACGCACGACGCAATGGCCGCGCACGTGCACTGATCGGGTCAGATTCCAGATCTTCGGGCACACGCCGCGCACGCCAAAGTGGGGGGACGTACCCCCTTTACGCGTGCGCAAGGCCCGCTCGCGAGCCCGTTGCTGACGCAAAGCAGCGACAAAACCCGGGGTTTTCACTGGGTTTGACGTGCCTCATGTACGAAAACCCCTTGACTTGCGGTACTTTCCGCTATGATTCAGTGCGTACCGGCACCCGTGATTCGCAACGTGCCACTGCGGTGAGACGCAGCGATACGCGGCGATACGCCGGGACACATTCTTCAACTCACGTATATCGATATGGCGACCAAAGCGAAACCGACCACGAAGACTGCAACCAAGCCCGCTGCCAAGAAGGCACCGGCAACCAAGGCACCCGTGAAGGCTGCCGCCAAGAAGGCCGCTCCGGCCAAGAAGGCTGCTCCCGCCGCTGCTCCGGCCCCGAAGCCGCTGAAGGACACCTTCAACAAGTCGAGCCTGGTCGCTCACCTGGTAGCTCAGACCCAGCTGGAAGCCAAGGCCGTGAAGTCGGTGCTGGCCCATCTGGAAAACACCATCGTCAGCGCGCTGAACAAGAAGGGCGCCGGCGAATTCACGCTGCCGGGCCTGCTGAAGGTGACCGCACAGCAAGTGCCGGCCAAGAAGAAGCGCTTTGGCAAGGACCCGTTCACGGGTGAAGAGCGTTGGTTCCCGGCCAAGCCGGCCAGCGTCAAGGTCAAGGTCCGTCCGCTGAAGAAGCTGAAGGACGCCGCGGCCTGATCGCCACGCATCTTTGGTAGTCCTGAAAACCCCACCCGCTCCGGCGCGTGGGGTTTTTTGTTGCCCGGATGCCCGGGCGGCGAGGGCGGCGAGGGCGGGTCAGTACGCCTTGAAATTGGCTGCCACGCGCTGGCGCAGGAAATCGCCCGCCGAGATGGCTGGGTACAGCCGCGCAGGGCCCTCGATCGTCGCCTCGCGGTTGGCCTGGCAGAAGAACGCCAGGCTGTAGCGCGGGCCCATGTACTCGCCCGGCGCGGGGTTGCGCACGCGGTGGAAGTTGGAAGGCAGGCGGTCATCGCTCCAGCGCATCAGCATGTCCCCGATATTGCACGTGATGACGTCCTCGTCCGGGGCGATGGGCGTCCACGCCTGCGCCTCCATCTCCTTGCCCGGACAGACCTGCAGGCCGCCCTGGCCCTGGCGCTGGAACAGCAGCGTCAGGCAGTCGAAATCCGTATGGGCACCGGCACGCCAGAGTTCGAGTTTGTCCTGCGCCTCGGGCGGAATCGCGTAGTAGTGCAGCAGCCGCAGCGTGCTCTGGTAGTCCGGCGCGGCCGGGTCGTGGGCGCGCGTGAAGAATTCCGGATCGAAGCCGAGCTTGTCGGCGAAGCAGGACAGGAGCTTCATGCCCACCTCCCAGCACTGGCGCTCGAAGGCCAGCATGGTGGCCTGGAAGCCGGCCAGCTCCGCCTCGCTGGGCCACAGCGGCGCCATGTGGGGGCGGGTGATCTGGTAGGACTCCTTCTGGTCCGGCGTGCCCGTGGACGGCCGTACCTGCGCGCGGGACTCCCAGCCGGCGTTGTTGGCCTTCTGCAGCGGATACAGGCCCTTCACGGCCTCCGGCAGCGCGAAGAAGCGTTCGGTCATGGCGAAGGCTTCGCGCACGGCGGCGAGGTCGATGCCGTGGTTCGCCACCTGGAAGAAGCCGACGTCCACGGCCGCATGCCAGAGTTCGTCGGCGATCTCGGCCTTGCGGCGGGGGTAGTCGGAGAGGTCGATGCGGCGGATCTCGCGCGCGCTGGTCTCGTGGCCTTGCGCGCCCATGCGGGATTCGCGGGCCAGTTCGTGGAGGGAGGCGGTGTCGGTCATGATCGTTCCGGAGTCAGGAAAGGTTGGGTGCGGCCCTGCCTTTCGCGCGATGACTGCCGGGGGATCTGACCTGCGGACGATCTCTTGAGCCCCGGTGCCAGTCGCGCAAGGGCGGGGCACGGACGTCAAGAGCAATTTCCTGCCGCGCACCGGGGGTGGGCGGTTGAACGCTTCTACTCTTCGGGGGGTGAGATTGCAGGTTTCGGGCCAGCCGGCACGACCCGGTTTTGACCCAGTTCCGGGCCGATTTGCGCCGGGGTGGCGCACGCCATGCCGCAGGATGGTGCGGCGCGCCCAAAAAAAACGCCGGCGCAAAGGCCGGCGTTCAGTTCTTTCCTCCCGCAGCGGGGAGGGCACCACATGACCGCTTACTGCGGTCCCAGCTTGCGGATCAGGGCGTCCAGCTTGCCCAGTTCCTCTTCGTTCAGGTCCGTCAGCGGTGCGCGCACCGGGCCGGCATCGTGGCCAACCAGCTTGGCGCCGGCCTTGACGATCGACACCGCGTAGCCGTGCTTGCGGTTACGGATGTCCAGGTACGGCAGGAAGAAGTCGTCGATCAGGCGACCCACGGTAGCGTGGTCGTCCGCCGCGATGGCGCGGTAGAAGTCCATCGCCGTCTTCGGGATGAAGTTGAACACGGCCGACGAGTACACCGGCACGCCCAGCGCCTTGTAGGCAGCGGCGTAGACCTCGGCGGTGGGCAGGCCGCCCAGGTAGGCCAGGCGGTCGCCGAGCTTGCGGCGCACGCGCACCATTGCCTCGATCTCGCCCACGCCGTCCTTGAAGCCGATCAGGTTCGGGCAGCGGTCGACCACGCGTTCCAGCAGGTCGGCGCCGATGCGCGAGTTGGCGCGGTTGTAGACGATCACGCCGCACTTGGTGGCCTTGCAGACCTCTTCAATGTGGTTGGCGATGCCTTCTTCGCTGGCTTCGGTCAGGTAATGCGGCATCAGCAGGATGCCGTGCGCGCCCAGGCGCTCGGCTTCCTTGGCGTATTCGATGGCCACGCGGGTCGGGCCGCCGGCGCCGGCCAGGATGGGTACCTTGCCACGGCAGGTTTCCACCGCGGTGCGGATCACGTTCGAATAGTCCTGCTGCGTCAGCGAGAAGAACTCGCCCGTGCCGCCGGCTGCGAACAGGGCCGAGGCGCCGTACGGGGCCAGCCATTCCAGGCGTTCGATATAGGTCGACGGGCGGAAATTGCCCTGTTCGTCAAAGTCGGTCACGGGGAACGAAAGCAGGCCGTCCGAAATAATCTGCTTGAGTTCTTGCGGTGTAGTCATGTCGCTCATCCTGATCGCCACATGGCGAAAATGGTGTGGTTTGTTAATGGGGCAAGGCCCGTTCGATGACCTCGCACCCAACTGCTGAGTGGATTCGAGATAAGTCATCGTACAACTAACAACTTGACGGTGCAAGGGCTAAGGGCACGACCGAGGGAAAACCCCGGCATTTTTGCCCGCACCGGGGGTGGGCAGACGAGGGGGGCGTCACATCGCCCAGACCGGCCGATCGCCCGCCAGGCCGCAAGCAGATTGAAAGGAAGGCCATCGGGCCCGATGCCCGAAAGCAGGGCGATTTGCACCGTTCAGGGTAAACGCGCACTGTGTCTGACGGAACCGCGTCCCTATAATCGCAGTCGTACGACGACATATCACAAGCCGGTTCCCACGCATTCTGCACCCGGTCCCCGGCTGTGAGGAGACCCCGATGAACGCAAGCCCCACTTCCAGCACCGCCGCCGCGACTTCTGTCGAAGGCGCGCGCCGCACCAACGTCCGCTACTGGATTCTCCTGCTCATCTTCATTGTGACCACGGTCAACTACGCCGACCGGGCCACGCTGTCGATCACCGGCCCCGCGATGCGCGAGGAGTTCGGCTTCAGCGCCGTGCAGATGGGCTATATCTTCTCCGCCTTCAGCTGGGCCTATGTGATGGCGCAGATTCCAGGCGGCTGGCTGCTCGACCGCTTCGGCGCACGCCGCATCTACGCGGCCAGCATCTTCGTCTGGTCGTTCTTCACGCTGCTGCAGGGCTGGCTGGGCGTGTTCGCCACCATCGGCTCGGTCATGACCGTACTGTTCGCGCTGCGCTTTGCCGTGGGCCTGGCCGAATCGCCGGCTTTCCCGGCCAACGCCAAGGTGGTCGCCAGCTGGTTCCCCACCGCCGAGCGTGGCACGGCATCGGCCATCTTCAACGCCGCCCAGTACTTCGCCGCCGTGGTCTTCACGCCGCTGATGGCCTGGGTCGTCCATAGCTGGGGCTGGCACCACGTCTACCTGTGGATGGGCCTGATGGGCATGGCGCTGGCGCTGGTATGGCTCAAGATCATGCGCAGCCCAGCCACGCACCCGGCCGTGAACCGCGCCGAACTCGACTATATCGAGCAGGGCGGCGGGCTGATCCATATGAACGAAGGCGCCGGCCAGGCCAAGGAAAAGGCACCGGCGGGCTGGTTCTACGCCAAGCAACTGCTCTCCAACCGCATGCTGGCTGGCGTGTACCTCGGCCAGTACTGCATCAACGTGCTGACGTACTTCTTCCTGACGTGGTTCCCGGTGTACCTGGTGCAGGCGCGCGGCATGTCGATCCTGAAGGCGGGCTTCGTGGCCTCGCTGCCGGCTATCTGCGGCTTCCTGGGCGGGGTGCTGGGCGGGGTGATCTCCGACAGCCTGCTGCGCAAGGGCTACTCGCTGACCTTCGCGCGCAAGCTGCCCATCGTGGTCGGCATGCTGCTGTCCGTGTCGATGATTGCCTGCAACTACGTGGATGCCGAGTGGCTGGTGGTCGGCATCATGGCGCTGGCCTTCTTCGGCAAGGGCATTGGCGCGCTGGGCTGGGCTGTGGTGGCCGATACGGCGCCCAAGGAGGTCATGGGCCTCGCCGGCAGCATTTTCAACACCTTTGGCAATATCGCCGGCATCGTGACGCCGATCGTGATCGGCTATATCCTCAGCGTCACGGGCTCGTTCAACGGCGCGCTGGTTTTCGTGGGCATCAACGCCCTGGTCACCGTGGTGAGCTACCTGGTGATCGTGAAGGACATCCGGCGCGTGGAACTGAAGCACGCCTGATATAGAGAGAAGACAAGGACCCCCCAACATGTCTGAACTGGATTCCCCGGTGGCCGCCCAGGCCGTGGCTGCCGACCCCAAGCCGCTGTACATCCGCATCCACGCCGACGACAACGTGGCCATCATCGCCAATGACGGCGGCCTGCCCGCCGGCACGGTGTTCCCGTGCGGCCTGACGCTCGTGGAACGCGTGCCGCAGGGCCACAAGGTGGCGCTGGTGGACCTGAAGCAGGACGACGCGGTCATGCGCTACAACGTGGTGATCGGCTACGCGCTGAAAGACCTGCCGCGCGGCAGCTGGATCAACGAGCGCGTGCTGCGCATGCCCGAGCCGCCGGGCCTGACCGACCTGCCGATCGGCACGCGCGTGCCGGCGCCGCTGCCGCCGCTGGAAGGCTATACCTTCGAAGGCTTCCGCAACCCGGACGGCTCCGTGGGCACCCGCAACATCCTGGCGATTACCACCACGGTGCAGTGCGTGTCCGGCGTGGTCGAGCACGCGGTGCGCCGCATCAAGGCCGAACTGCTGCCGCGCTACCCCAATGTCGACGACGTGATCGGCCTGGAGCACACCTATGGCTGCGGCGTGGCGATCGACGCCCCCGATGCCATCGTGCCCATCCGCACGCTGCGCAACATCGCCCTGAACCCCAACTTCGGCGGCCGCGCGATGATGGTGAGCCTGGGCTGCGAGAAGCTCCAGCCGGAACGCCTGATGCCGCCCGGCACGATCCCCATCCAGACCGGCGCCGGCGAGGTGCAGGTGGGCGTGGTCTGTCTGCAGGATGACCAGCACGTGGGCTTCGGGTCGATGATCGACTCGATCATGACCATGGCCGAATCGCACCTCGAAGTGCTGAACGCGCGCCAGCGCGAGACCTGCCCGGTCTCCGAACTGGTGGTGGGCGTGCAGTGCGGCGGCAGCGACGCCTTCTCGGGCGTGACCGCCAACCCCGCCGTGGGCTACGCCACGGACCTGCTGGTGCGTGCCGGCGCCGCCGTGATGTTCTCGGAAGTGACCGAGGTGCGCGACGGCATCGCCCAGCTCACCGCGCGGGCCGCCACCCCGGAAGTGGCCGAGGCCATGATCCGCGAGATGGACTGGTACGACCGCTACCTGGACCGTGGCCGCGTGGACCGCAGCGCCAACACCTCGCCCGGCAACAAGAAGGGCGGGCTGTCGAACATCGTGGAAAAGGCGATGGGGTCCATCGTCAAGTCGGGCAGCTCGGCCATCTCCGGCGTGCTGTCACCGGGCGAGAAGCTCAAGCAGAAGGGCCTGATCTACGCCGCCACGCCGGCCAGCGACTTTATCTGCGGCACGCTGCAACTGGCCGCCGGCATGAACCTGCACGTGTTCACCACTGGCCGGGGCACGCCGTATGGCCTGGCCGAGGTGCCGGTGATCAAGGTGGCCACCCGCAACGACCTGGCGCGCCGCTGGCACGACCTGATGGACATCAACGCGGGCCGCATCGCCACCGGCGAGGCCACCATCGAGGATGTAGGCTGGGAGTTGTTCAACCTGATGCTGGACGTGGCCAGCGGGCGCAAGAAGACCTGGGCCGAGCACCACAAGCTCTACAACTCGCTCGCGCTGTTCAACCCGGCGCCGGTGACCTGAGTCACTGGCTGGGCAGGGAAGAGAAGGGGCCGCCGTCGCGCGGTCCCTTTTTTTTGCCGATGCGCTGCGCCCGGGGCGAAGCCCGCTTCGCCGCACCCCCATCCCCATCCCCCGGATCACGAATCCGCCTTCGCACTGCCCACGCGCCCGCGTGAGGCAATCCCCTGCAATATCAACGACTTGCCGACGCACACCCGCCTGGCACGCCTGCTGCAATAGGGTTTGACGAGCGAGACGTCCTATCTCGCCAACCCTGAGCGGAAAGGAGTCGCAAATGCACGATATCGGAAGTTCCAGGCCCGGTGGCTGGGGTGCCGGCTACAACGAGTTTGAACAAGGGTTCTCCTCCGAAATGGCCGGCGAATTCGGCCAGGAGCTGGAGAACGAGTTTGCCAACGAGTTCGGGAACGAGTTCGAGCAGGGCGAGGCGTCCTTCGGCAACGAATTCGAGAATGAGTTCGAGAACGAGATCTCCGGCGAGATGCAGGAGATGGAGCTGGCCGCCGAACTGCTCGCCGTCAACAACGAGCAGGAGATGGAGCAGTTCCTCGGCGGGCTGATCAAGTCGGTGGGCCGCGCGGCCACGGGTTTCGCCAAGTCGTCGGCGGGCAAGGCGCTCGGGGGCATCCTGCGCTCGGCGGCGAAGTCGGCCTTGCCGATTGTCGGCAGCGCGCTGGGCAATCTCGTGGTGCCGGGCGCCGGCGGGGCCATCGGCGGCAAGCTGGCCAGCATGGCCGGCAACGCGCTGGGGCTGGAACTGGAGGGCCTCAGCAACGAGGACCGCGAGTTCGAGGTGGCGCGCCGCGTCGTGCGCATCGGCCGCCATGCCGCCAATCACCTGGCGACGACCCCCATCCCCCCGCAGGTGCCGCCAGCCCGGGCGGCGCACGTGGCCTTCCTGCGCGCGGCAAAGCAGGTGGCGCCGGGGCTGCTGCCGGCGATGAAGCAACTCTCGCGCAATGGCGGGGCTGCTCCGCCGCATGGCGGAAATGGTGGCGGGAACGGCAGCGGGATGGGCATGCAGCACCCGGGCACGTCGATCTTCGGCCCGGCGTCGGGCGGGTCCCACTTGCCGGTGCCGATGGGCCAGTCCCATCCGGGCGGGGCCGTGGCGACGGTCGGATGTCCCTCGTGCGGTACGCAGGTCCAGGCCCCGCACACGGGCCACTTCCCACACGGCGGGGTCTGGCGGCGTTCGCGCAACGGGCGCGCCATCATCCTCTACCTCGGTCCGCAGCAGCGGCCGGCGTACTGAGCGCCACGGGACACCGCGATGAACCCGAGCCTCCACGCGCTGCGTCTGCTGGAACAGGAAGCGCTGGGCATCCGCGCACGCCTGGACGCGCAGCTGCCCTATGCGTTGCAGATGCCGATGGTGCCCGCCGCCAATGTCAGCGATGAGGCGATGGGCGCCATCGAGCGCCATATGCAGGCGGAGCGCAAGCAGCTGCGCGTGCGCATCACGGGCTTCCTGCGCCTGCTGCGCGGCCTGCAGCCCACGCCGCGCGACGTGGCGCGGGCCCAGCAGCGCTATGCCCTGCTCAAGCTGTACTTCCATGCGGCGCTCACGCACTTCGAGATCTTCGCGGAAGTGCTGACGCAGCGCAGCCAGCACGGCACCGGCATCTGGCTCTCGGGCCTCGACGTGGCCGCGCAGGATGGCCTCAAGCAGCCCGGCTCGTCGATCGAGGCGCCGCCCGTCATCTGCTACGTCGAGCGCGGCCATGGCGGTGCCATCCGCCGCGCCCGCACCCGGCTGCCGGGCGGCGGCGCCAATCCGGTGGCGGTGATCCGCATGCCGCGCGAGCGGATGGTGGGCACGGGCATCGCGGCGTCCCTGTTCCATGAAGTGGGGCACCAGGCGGCGGCGCTGCTGGACCTCGTCAACGCCTACCGGCGGGCGTCCGCCAGCCGCGTGGGGCAGGGGCGCACCCCGGCGCAGCGGATCTGGCAGGCGTGGGACCGCTGGATCAGCGAGATCGTGGCGGATCTCTGGGCGGTGTCGCGCGTGGGCATCGCTGCCACGTGCGGGCTGATGAGCGTGGTGAGCCTGCCAAAGGCGTTCGTGCTGCGCATCAACCTCGACGATCCGCATCCGGCACCGTGGATCCGCGTGAAGCTGTCCCTGGCCATGGGCCGCGCGCTCTATCCGCATCCGCAGTGGGACGCGCTGGAGCAGGTCTGGGAGCAGCTCTATCCGCGCTGGCAGATGAGCGCGGCCCAGCGCGAAGCCTTCGATCAGCTGGACCGCGCCGTGCCGTGGTTCGTAGCGACCTTGCTGTCGCTGCGGCCCCCGGCGCTGGACGGCCGCTCGCTGGCGGAGGCGCTGCGCCTGCCAGACCGTCACCCCAAGCGGCTGCTGGCCGCCTGGGAGCGGGTCAGGCAGCGCCCGCAGGAGGGGTTGGCGGACACGCCGACGCTGGCCTTCGCGGTGCTCGGCCAGGCGCGCTACAGCGGCCTGCTGCCGGCCAATGACGAGCTGCAGATCATCTCGGCGCTGCTGCAGCGCTGGGCGCTGGCCGGCTACCTGCCCTGGTCGGCGGGCAGCAGGCAGCTGAGTGTGGTGTTGAACCAGCGCCGCCCGGTCCGGACCCCGGTTCCGGCTTATGCATGATTTTCGTGATTTCCGTGATGGCGTGAAATTGCTGAGGGAGAAATGTGATGGTCAATTCGGACGATATCCACCCCTACAAAGACGTCTTGATCGTGAAGACGACCAAGGGGATGGACGGTGACTACGATGTCACGATACCCGTCTACGGGCTCAGCAACAGCCTGCAGGCGCAATGCCACATCGGCGACCAGCCCACGGACACCCGGAAGGTCGCTGACACCGGCAGCCCCCAGACGCTGACGGCGCGCATCACGCTCAGGATGAAGAGCGGTGTGGACCTCCCGGCCAAGATCGAGATCATCAATGGACTGATCGAGCAGCTGGTTGACCCCAAGGCCATCAGCGCCCAGGAGTCGGCCGATATTGGCGTGTACCTGTCCCAGGGGCATGGCGTGGAACTCAGCCGCGACGTCGAGATCCCGCCGAGGGAAGCGGTGCCGAGCGAGCCCAGTTTCCACCCGCTGGACGACCCGATCGCGGACCGCTCCGGGCCGCTCGACACCGAGCAGTACGTCAGCCCGACCACGGTGCGCCTGCAGCGGACCCCGCGCGCGCTCACCGGCGACGTGGCCCTGTGGCTGCTGATCAAGATGAATGCCGACATGCTCGGCTGGGACAACTACGTCAAGCAGATCGATTCGCTGTTCTTCCCGGACGCGAACACGCCGCTGGGCAAGGATGGCGAGCCGTTCCTCTATGGCGGCGCGGCCCGGCTCAGCCGGCGCCGTTTCCTGCCCTTCACGGACACCGACGCCTACCGGGCCCTCAAGGTGGCGACGGAAGCCTTCGTAGTCACCTGGGGGGCCGTGGTGCCCAGCGGGCCGACGGCCAACGACATCGCCCGGCTGCTGGCCTATGACCCGACCGCCATCGCCCTGGCCAACGACCGCCTCGGCCTGAAGATCACCAAGCCGGACGTGCTGGCGAACAAGTATTTCGGCGGCGGGGCCTCGCCCACGCTCCCGTACCTCCAGCGGATTGCCTCCGCCCTGCAGGGCACGGACGCGGCGGAGCGGATCAACCGGGCGCTGACGGACCGGACCGTGCCGGAAGAGCGCGCCGCGCTACCGG
The DNA here is from genome assembly GCF_900115455.1 of Cupriavidus sp. OV096. Classification (NCBI taxonomy): domain Bacteria; kingdom Pseudomonadati; phylum Pseudomonadota; class Betaproteobacteria; order Burkholderiales; family Burkholderiaceae; genus Cupriavidus; species Cupriavidus sp. OV096. The sequence goes on along the minus strand of NZ_FOWM01000007.1, from coordinate 172,722 downwards.
GCGAAGGCGTCACGCCGATGCCCCAGCGCCACCTCGACCATTGCGGCGAAGGCTGCCTGTGGCTCGACCACTGGAACCAGGACATCTCGGCCAAGCTGACCTATCCGCCGCTGATCGAGCTGATCTGGAGCTACTGGATGGAGGAACTCCAGCTGGTGCAGACCATGAACGCGATCTCCCGGCGCTTCCAGAACGTCTCCGCCGGCCCACGCGACCCGCTGGCCCAGTTCGAACTCGATTCCCTGCGCCCGCTCAACAACATCATCTGGGGCTGGGTGCAGGACGAGCAGCACCGCCTGCCGATCGAACGGCGCGCGGCGGAGTACCAGCACGAGTACGGTTTCCAGCTCATCGGCCGGGCCGTGCCGCAGGTGCAGCCGGCCGACACGCGCAGCAAGTTCCTGGGCGCGTTCCACACGCTGCTCAACCTGTGCGTGCCGTTCTTCCGCCAGGCCGACGACACCACGGTGGTGCCGGACGGCTTCCCGCTGCTCAACGCGCTGCGCGAGGTCCACCTGATCCTGTCCGAAGGGGCCCACAACCAGTTCCGCGACCTGCCCACCACCTCCCGCGTGGAAATGATGATGCAGCAGTGGATGCTGGCGCGCCCCGAGTTCCGTGAGTTCCTGCCCCGGCGCGCGATGGTGGCGTATCCCGAGCCGTGGATGCACTCGGTGGAGAGCATGCGCAAGCTGCAGGGCTGGGGCGATACCAACACCTACCAGTTCTGGCAGTTGGCCACCACGGGCGAGCAGATCGTCTCGTCGATCCGATGGAGCGACTGGAACTCGGTCAGCGACCCGGTCAATGCCGCGAACTGGGCCGCCTTCTTCCGGCCGGAGATCCAGACCTATATCCACTCCTACCGGGCAGTGACCGGCGTGGATGTGGGCGTGGAGCCGGTGGACGTGCAGGTGCCCGGCATGCACCTGCTGCGCAGGCTGCACGAGCACAAGGGCGGGCTGCGCATCGCCTAGCGCGGACGGAGCGGCGCCATGATCGACTTCGCCTCGGCCTTGTATCTGGGCCTGCGGCACCCGGCGGACCAGTTGGGCGACTACGCCGCGCTGACCACTGGCTACCCGGCCTCGCTGGCCGCTGCGCCACTGGCGCGGCGGCTGGCGGCGGACGCGGCGGCGCTGCAGGGCTGCGAGGCCGGCATGGTGGCGCCATCCACGCTGCATCTGGCCATCGACGTGTTCGAGCAACTGGGCCGCACGCACGCGCTGATTGCCGACGAGGCGCTGTATCCGGTGATGCGCTGGGGCCTGGAGCGCGTACGCGGCCTGGGCGCGCCGGTGGCGTGGTTCCGGCACGGCGATCTGGCCGATCTGGCGCGGCGGATTCGCGATCACCGCCTGCGCCGGCGGGGCAGGCCGCCGGCAGTGATTGCGGACGCCACCCGGCTGGCCGGCCTGCCGTTGCCGCTGGCGCGCTATCTGACGCTGGTACGCCGGCATGGAGGATTGATCGTGATCGATCACAGCCAGATGCTTGGCCTGATGGGCGCCGCCGCGTCGCCGCGCCAGCCGTGGGGCAGCGGCGGCGGCGGCGCGCTGCGCCACGCAGGGTGCGATCCGGCGCAGCCGGTGCTGCTGGTGGCGTCATGGGCCAAGGCCTTCGGCGCGCCGCTGGCCACGCTGTGCGGGCCTGCCGCGCTGGTCCAGGCGATTGCCCGGGACGGCCCCACCCAGACCCACAGCAGCGCCGCCAGCGAGGTCGCGCTGCGCGCCGGGCTCCGTGCGCTGGAAATCAACCGCATGGCGGGCGATGTCCTGCGCGCGCGGCTCTGGCAGCGCCTGCGCCGCCTGCAGGCCGGCCTGCGCGCGCTGGCGCGGGGCTGCCTGCCGGACCTGCACGCGCCGCCGCGCGACCATCCGATGCAACACGTGCGGCTCGCCAGTACGGAACGCACCGTGGCGCTGCACACCGGCCTGCGCGCCGCCGGCTTCCGTACCGCGCTGCTGCGCCAGCCCGAGGGGCGCCACGCGCTGGCGCTGATCGTCCGGGCCAATCATCGCCGCGCGGATATCGACGCCTTGCTGGCCGCCATGACGCGGCTCGCGCCGCACTTGCCCGATGCCGCGCGCCAGGCGCCGTGGCCGTCTTCGACCCCAATGGAGGAACCCCAGCATGTTTAAGACCGCTGATGGAGACACGCTGGAGCTTGCGCCATGGCGCATGCGCCGGCTGATGGGGCTGGTGGCGGCCATGCGCCGCTATCCGCCCGGCACGCCCCCGCAGGCGCTGGTCAACGACCTGCGGCTGATCATCGCCCGCGCGCGGCGCGTGAGTACCCAGCCACGGCTGGGCACTGCCCGCTTCGAGAGCACCGACGCGTGCTGCCGGGCCTGCCTGCTGGCGCGGCAGCAGCCGCGCGGGGGGATGGAACTGGTGGGGTTGCAGCTGGCGGCGCCACGGCCGGGCGGGCACCTGTACGAGGGCTTCGCGCCGGAGCTGGAGGAGGAAGTCACGCGAGAGGTCAACGTGACGCTGGCGTGGCGGAGGTTCGAATCGCTCAAGCTGGCGGTTGATGACCGGACCGTATCGGGGCCGGGCGTCTACATCCTCGTCCGTGGCACGACGCCGATCTATGTCGGCCTGTCGAAGACGCTGGGTAGCCGCATGAAGCAGCACCGGTGGTGCGCGGGTGTGCACGGCGCGCTGCGCGGGCTCGGCGTCTGGGTAGCCAGCGTCAGGAAGGAGAAGGACCTGTCTGCCGTCGAGCACGCCGTCATCCGCGCCTTGCGTGGCAGCATTCACAACAGCGCGCTGGTCGGCGATGTTCTGCTCGCAGGGCCTTCCGGCATCACGATTGTGAACATCCTGCCGCCGAGCCTGCTGCGACGGGCGACCCACATCAACGCCTTCCGCACGGGCGACGACAAGCGCACGCTGGCGATGAAGTCCGGCGAGAAGCTCGAACTCGAATGGCGGCTGCCATGATCGTCGACTTCCACGTCCACGCCGGCCAGGGCGACGGCATGACCGGCCCGTGGGACACCACCGCGCCGCTGGCCGCCTACGCGCGCCGCGCCAGCGAGGCCGGCATCGTGCGTTCGGTGCTGCTCCCCGTGTTCCAGTCGGACTACGCGCAAGGCAACCGTGACGTCGCTGCGCTGGTGCGGTCCGACCCGCGCCGCTGGATCGGCTTCGCCATGGTCCACGCCGAGCGCGACCGCGACCGGCTGCACGCGATGATCGAGGAAGCCGTGCTGCGGCTGGGGCTGCGCGGCATCAAGGTACATCGTCACGATGCGCGGATTCACCGGCAGGTCTGCGACGCTGCGCGCCGCTGGCGGCTGCCGGTGCTGTACGACGCCGGCGGCGACACCGGCGCGCTCTCGCTGCTGGCGCAGACCCATCCTGACGTGGCGTTCGTGTTCGCCCACCTCGGCAGCTTCGCGGACGACTGGGCCGCCCAGCGGCAGGTCATCGACCTGATCGTGCGGCATCCGAACCTGTTTGCAGATACGGCCGGCGTGCGCCGCTTCGACCTGCTCGAGGAAGCCTTCGCCCGCGCCGGCCCGGACAAGCTGCTGTTCGGCTCGGACGGCCCGTGGCTGCATCCGGGGCTGGAGCTGGCCAAGATCCGCGCGCTGCGCCCATCGCCGGAAGCCTTCGCGCGCATGGCCGGCGGCAACGCGCTGCGGATGATTGGCGGCGCCCGCGTGGCAACCTCAGGGCCGACCTCACGGGCAGCCCTCCGTGGGCCGCCCCTGCCGGCGCAATTGCAGCGCACGCGGCGTGACGCGCAATAGCTCGGCGGCGCGGCTGGTGGACCCGGCGCGCCGTTCCGCCACCTTCACGGCGATGGCTTCCGCGATCTGGCCGATGTTCTTCAGCCCCAGCCCGGCATCGAGCGCCCCCTCGACGGCGCGGGCCAGCACGCCCTCCCAGCCATCCATCAGGCCGGTGGCGGCCATCACATCGGCCAGCGGCAGGTCCAGGCAGCCCGTGCTGAGCACGTGGAAGCCTTGCTGGCGGTCCGCCATGCGCAGCACCACGTGGCGCAGTTCGCGCACATTGCCGGGATAGTCGCGTGCCATCAGCTGCTGCATGACCTCGGGCATCACGCGCGGCGGCGTGCCGGCGTGCTCGGCCAGGAAGTGTTCGACCAGCAGCGGGATGTCGTCGCGCCGCGCCGCCAGCGGCGGGGCGTGGATGGTCCATTGGGTGATGCGGAAGTACAGGTCGCTGCGGAAGCGGCCTGCTGTCACCTCCGCGTCGAGGCTGCGGTTGGTCGCGCAGGTCAGCCGGAAGTCCGAGCGCCGCCAGTTGTCGTCGCCCACGCGCTTGTAGGCGCGCTCCTGCACCACGCGCAGCAGGCGGGCTTGCAGCAGCAGGTCCAGTTCGCCGATTTCGTCGAGGAACAGTGTGCCGCCATCGGCCAGCGCCACGGCGCCGTCACGCGCGGCCACGGCGTGGGTGAAGGCGCCGCGCGCATGGCCGAACAGCTCGCTGCCGGATAGCTCGGGGCTCAGCGTGGTGCAGTCCACCACGATGAAGGGGCCGCTGCGCCGCACCGGATCGAGATCATGGATCAGCCGCGCCAGCAGCTCCTTGCCGCAGCCACTGTCGCCGGTCAGCAGGCAGGCGCCGCTGCCGAAGCGGCCGACCTGCGCCACTGCGCGCAGCGTTTCACGCCAGGGCGCCGAGTGGCCCACCGCGCGCTTGCGCAGCCAGTCGGAGGTGAGGATCGATTCCAGCTCGTGCAGGCGCTTCAGGCGGAGCGCCAGTTCGGTCAGCATGCCCGGCTCGTCGTCAGCCGCTACCACGTCGCAGATGCCGCCGGGCCACCATGGCTCCTGCCGGCATTGCGCGCGCGTGGCGGCGGTGCAGGCGGCGATGAAGGCGTCCGGGCGGGGCACGCTGCGCAGCCAGTGCTCGGCGGCGGCGGCCACGCGTGTGTCCCGGGCCAGGACGACGACCACCAGCATGCCGTCGCCCGCGCCGGACAGGTCGATTTCCTCGGGAAGGCCGTGCTCGCACAGGCGTTGACGGAGCCGCAGCGCCTCTTCCTGATAGAGCACGACACGCATAGACACCTCGCAGGGGAGCGAAGACGATGGGAGATCAAAAACGGGGAGGGTGGGCGCCGGGTCCGGGGGGCAGGCCGGCAGGCATCCCAGAACATACTAGGCGACGGTCACGGCCGCCCCATGTCAAAAATGCTCAGCACAGGGTTGCCGGATGTTAAAGGCACAACGGGGGTGTATCGCGGGTGAAACGAGTCTTGCCGCCGGATGGCGGCCGGGGGCGAACGCGGCGGCGTCAGATATTGCGATGCATATGGCTGACAGTGCAGACGCCGCCGCGCTGGCTTACTCGCCGATGATCTGCTTGGTGAACACGGCGCGCTCCATCTCCTGCACGTTCACGCTGACCTGCACGCTCTGGCCGGCGCCGGGGCGCACCGCGTCGGTGAGGACATCGCACACGGCCTGCGCCACCTGCTTGCGCACGGCCTGCTCGCGCCCGTCCAGAATCCAGACGGTGGCGTGCACGAAGGCGCGGTCACGGTTTTCCGTGCCCTGGCGGTAGGTGGTCAGCGTCACGCAGCGGGACTTGATGTCCGGCTCGCGGAACTGACCGGTGGCCAGCAGCGCGGCGTTGGCTTCGTCCAGCAGCTCGTCCTGCGAGCAGGTCAGGCGGGTGTTTTCGGTGAGTTCGATGATCAGTTGCGGCATGGCGGGAGCGTCGAAGGATCGGAGGGAAAGCCAGCATCGTACGGCAAACCGGCGCCCTCCGGGAAACCCCCCGGCTCAGGCCGCCACGCCGAACGCGGCCTCGATGCGGCGGATGTGGTCGCGCAGCAGCGGGCGCACCTTTTCCAGCAGATGCGCCGGCGGCACGATGGCGTTCGGGCCGCTGCAGCTGAGGGTCATCGGCGGCAGGGACTGGCCGGGCCGGAAAGCGACGGCGATCGAGTTGATGTCGGGCAGCCATTCGCCGAACGAGGTGGTGCAGCCCAGCCGGCGGGCTTCGTCGCGGCTGGCGGAGAGCACGCCCTCGGCATGGGCCGCGCTGACGCGGTCATCGGCGCGGAAGGCGGTCAGCGCCTGGCGCTGCTCGGCCGGCGGCAGGGCCACAAGGTAGGCCCGCCCGGCCGCCGTATTGAGCCCGGAAACGCGGCTGCCCACGGCCACGCGCAGCGTGAGGTAGCTCTCCGACTGGCAGTTCTCGTAGATCAGCATGCGGCCCCGGTCGCGCACGATCAACGAGGCCACGCCCTGCGAGAGATCCGCCAGTTCCTGCATGTACGGCCGCGCAACCGCCAGCACGTCCGCGCCGGGCTGGCCGGACGGCACCAGCGCCAGCGCGGAACTGCCCAGCCGGTAGCGCATCGGCTCGGTCAGCGCCTGGAGGTAGCCGAGTTCGGTCAGCGTGTGCGTGAGCCGGGAAATGGTCGACTTCGGCAGCCCGCAGCGCTGGGCCAGTTCGGCATTGCCGAGTTCGCTGTCGAAGGCGCGGAAGCACGCCAGCACGTCGAGCCCGCGCGCCAGCGCGGTCACGAAATGGCGGTCTTCCTTGCGGTTGTCCACCTTGGGCGTGGCGGGCGGGAGGTCGGGGAGGGAATCGGCCTGGCTATCCATGTGCGTGGCTCAAAGGTTGCCGGAGGCAAGCTGCTCGCGCAGCTTCGCCTTGAGGATCTTGCCGGACGGCGCCGCGGGTAGCTGCGCCACCACGCGGATTTCGGCCGGCATCTTGTAGGGCGACAGGCGGTCGCGCAGGAAGGTGCGCAGCGCGGGCTCGTCCAGCGTCATGCCGCCGCGCACCTCGACGAAGGCGATCACTTCCTCGTTGCCCTCGGTGGCCCGGCCCACTACGGCCGATTGCAGCACGGCGGGGAACGCATTGAGCGACTGCTCGACTTCCTCCGGATACACGTTGAAGCCCGAGTGGATGATGATCTCCTTCGAGCGGCCGACGATGGACACCGCGCCGTCCGGATCGATGCGCGCGAGGTCGCCCGTATGGAGCCAGCCGTCGGCATCGATGGTCTGCGCCGTGAGGTCCGGGCGCCGGTAGTAGCCCTTCATCACGTTGGGGCCGCGCACCAGCAACTCGCCGCTGCCGTCCGGCAGGGGGGAGCCGAGGCGGATTTCCACGTCCGGCACCACCGGGCCGACCGAGCAGTCGGCGCGCGGGGCATCCACGCGGGTCTGGCACACGGTGGGCGAGGTCTCCGTCATGCCGTAGCCGTTGTTCAGCACGATGCCGAAGGCGTCTTCGAACGATGCCTTGAGCGACGCCGTGAGCGGCGCGCCGCCCGACTGCGCCATGCGCAGCGACGGCGTGCGCAGCGACTGGCCCTGCGCGCGGCTCCATTCGATCACCTTGGCGTACATCGCCGGCACGCCGTGCAGCACGGTGAGCTGTTCCTCGACCAGCGTGCGCGCCAGCTTCTCCGGGCGGAAACGCGGTTCGTAGTAGACCGTGGCGCCGTTGGACACCGGGCCCACCAGCAGCACGGACAGCCCATAGACGTGCGAGATCGGCAGCACGCCGTAGACGCGGTCGCCGGCCTGTACGCGGGCCTGCAGGCGGTTGGAATGGCCGATGAACATCAGGTTGGCGTGCGTCAGCATCACCGCCTTCGAGGCGCCCGTGGTGCCGGTTGTATAGATCAGCGCGGCCACCTGCTCGCGGGCCTCGGCGGCTACCGGCTCCGCCACGGCCGTCTCGTCGATGGCGCTGACAAGCAGCTTGCCGACGTGCGGCCACACGGCAGCATCGGCCCACTGCGCGCCGCGCGCCAGCCCGTGCTCGCGGGCTTCGGGGAAATCGTTGTCCAGATAGAAGGTCACGCGCGCGCCGGCGTGCTCGACGATATTGGCAATCTCGCGCGCCGACAGCCGGGCATTGACCGGCACCGACCAGGCGTCGATGGCGCTCAGCGCCAGCAGCAGCACGGCGCAGCCGACGCTGTTCTCGGTCACCAGCACCACGCGGTCGCCGCCGCGCACGCCGAGCGCGGTCAGCGTCTGGGCGGTCTCGCGCACGGCCAGGTCCAGTTCGCCATAGCGCAGCGCGCGGTGGGCATCCATCACGGCCACGCGGTCAGGATGGCTGGCCACCCACGGGCCCATGGTCTGGTGCAGGCGCTGGAAGGCGGGGCGGAAGGAGTCGGATTGGGCGGGGGTGGACGCGTGACCAGAACGGTCCGCGGGGAAAGCGGTACTGCGCATGCATGTCTCCGGGCAAGGCTTCCGGCGTGAAGTCGCCGGTATTGATGCGTGGCATCGTCCCATCGATCCCCGGAAGCTGTCAACCGCAGCGTGGAATGATGGTTCTGCAATGCAGAATTACTGAGATTTCCGTCTATGGGCTTTTCGCGACATGTCTTCAATGTCTACCCCGCCATAACCCGCCGAAATGCGAGGTCTGAAAGACAATGCATATGAGAACGCTTATCATTGCGGCTTTCACGGAATTCGCAGCAACATGAAGCAGGGCATTTCGACCGGTTATCGCGTGGCGGTCGCGTCGCGGGCGATCGCCGGCATCCTGGGCGGCTACGGGCTCGCAGCACTCGCCACGGGCTGCGTCTCGCTCGCGCTGGCACGCTGGACCGATATGGCGCGCGCCGAAGCGGTAGTCACCGCCTCCCTGCTGTCGTTCCTCTGGTACGCGCTGGCCGTGATCTGGGTGTTCGCCGTCGAGTCGGCATGGCGCGCGTGGATCGGACTGGCCGTGCCCTGCGCGGTCCTGGGACTGGGCTGGCTGGCCCTGCGGAGCGCGTAATGGCCGAATTGCGAAAGGGTCAGGGGCTGCGCCAGTCGATGGCGTGGCTGCATACGTGGGCGGGCCTGCTGGTGTGCTGGGTGCTGTTCCTCGTCTTCTGTAGCGGCACCGCCAGCTATGTGAAGGACGAGATCACGCTCTGGATGAAGCCCGAACTGCACGCGCGGCTGGGTGGCGACACAGACGCCGACGCGACCCGCCGGGCTGCCGACGGCGCCATCGCCTTCCTCCGCGAACAGGCACCCAATGCCGAGCGCTGGTTCATCAATCTCCCCGACGACCGCCGTCCCACCACCTCGGTGTTCTGGCTGCGCCAGCCGCGCCCCGAGGATGCCGGCAAGGGCAACCGCGCCCGGCTGGAGACGCGCACGCTCGACGCCGTGACCGGCACGCCCGTGCCCGGCGCCCGCGAGACGCGCGGCGGCGAGTTCCTTTACCGCCTGCATTTCGATCTCCACTACATGTCGGCGATCTGGGCGCGCTGGGTCATCGGCTTCTGCACGATGTTCATGCTGGTGGCCATCCTGAGCGGCGTGATCACCCATCGGCGCATCTTCGCGGACTTCTTCACGTTCCGCGCCCGCAAGGGCCAGCGCTCGTGGCTCGATGCGCACAACGCCACCGCCGTGCTGGCGCTGCCGTTTCACCTGATGATTACCTACACGGGCCTCGTGACGCTGCTGTTCCTGTACATGCCGTGGGGCGTGCAGGCGGTCTATAAGGGCGATACGAAGCGGTTCGACACCGAGCTGGGCCTCCGCGCCCCGCGCGTGCAGGCGTCTGGCGTGCAGGTGCCGCTGGCCCCGGTGGGCCCGATGCTGGCGCAGGCGACCGCCCGGTGGGACGGCGTGGCCCCGGCCCGGATCACGGTGGAGCGCCCCAACGACGCCAACGCCCTCGTCACGATGACGCGCGATGCCGGGCGCAGCCTGTCGTCGGTGCAGCCGACCGTCCTGTTCGCCGGCACCACCGGCGCGCTCAAGGAAACCTTCGGCGACGATCCGGCCAATGCCAGCGCCACGCGTGGCGTGATGGTGGGGCTGCACATCGCGCACTTCGCGCCGCCGCTGCTGCGCGGGCTTTTCTTTGCCTCCGGGCTGGCCGGCTGCCTGATGGTGGCGACCGGCGCGCTGCTCTGGGCCGTGAGGACGCGCAAGAGCCACGCCCACACGATTGCTGCCACGGGCCGCACGCCGTTTGGGCTGCGGCTGGTGGAAGCGCTCAACCTTGGCGTGATTGCCGGCCTGCCGATCGCATTCGCCAGCTACTTCTGGGCCAACCGGCTCGTGCCGGTGGGTATCGCGCAGCGGCCCGACATGGAAATCCGCATGTTCTTCGCGGCCTGGGCCATCGCGGCGCTGGTCGCCCAGATCCGCCCGACGCGCGGCATGTGGCGCGTGCTGCTGGGCATCGGCGCCGTGCTGTTCGCGGGCCTGCCGCTGCTGAACGCGCTGACCGGCACCGCCCATCTGGGCGTGACGCTGCTGCATGGGCCGGCGGTGCTGGCGGGCTTCGACCTGACGGTGCTGGCGATTGGCCTCGGGCTGGGCGCGGCGGCGTGGTGGCTCGGGCGGACTCGTCCGGCGGCACGCGGCGCAGACGCGTCGGCGCGCACCGGTGCCATGGGGGAGGCGTCATGAGCGCACCCGCCATGTGGCCGGCCTGCGTGGCCGGCATCGGATTCGCCGTGGGCGGCTTCACCTGGCTGGCCCAGACCATCGACCGGCATCACGCCGACATCTTCGGCCGGGGCGCCGCGCCCCCGCCGGCCCGCGTGCGCCGCCTGCGCTGGCAGGGCTGGATCGCGCTGGCACTGGCCCTGGCGGCGTGCGTGGCCGCCCAGGGCTGGGCCTTCGGCGTGATCTATTGGGCCGGCCTGCTCACCGTCAGCGCCCTGACAGTGGTGGGCGCCTTCTCTTATGCACCGCAGGTCACGCCGCGCATCGCGCGCGGGGCGATCGGCATCGGTGTGGCGGCTGCGCTGAGCGCGATCCTGATCGTGCAGGCGTAGCGGCACAAACGAGCGTCGCCGTCAGAGCGACGCCACCATCCAGACGGATACGGGAAAAAACCCGCCCGCCGCGATCAGCGGCGCGGACGGGCATGAAATCGTTTTACTTGGGAGTGTCACCTTGTCTTATTCCGTACCGCGTGCCGGACGTGCATCCCGCACGCCGCTGCGCCATCTCGTGGCCGCGCTGGCCGCTGCCGGCGTGCTGCCGACCATCGCCTTCGCCCAGGAAGCGGCCCAGCCCGCCGCCAGCGCGGAGAGCGCCACGCTGCCCGCCGTCACCGTCCATGCCGACGCCTCGGCAGACCAGCTGCCCGCGCCCTATGCCGGCGGGCAGGTCGCACGCGGCGGCCGCCTTGGCGTGCTGGGCAACCAGGACTTCATGGATGTGCCGTTCAGCGTGACGTCGTACACGTCCCAGCAGATCCAGAACCAGCAGGCGCGCAGCATTGCCGGTGTGCTGGCCGATGATCCGGCGATCCGCACCGCCTACGGCTTCGGCAACTTCGCCGATACCTTCGTGGTGCGCGGCTTCCCGCTGACCACCGACGACATCCAGTACAACGGCCTGTTCGGCATCGCCCCGCGCCAGCTGGTGGCCATCGAAGGGCTGGAGCGCGTGGAAGTGTTCCGCGGCGCCAGCGCCTTCCTGAACGGCGTGTCGCCGAGTGGCTCCGGCACGGGCGGCATGATCAACCTCGTGCCCAAGTACGCCACGGCGGCGGACATCACCCAGGCGACCATCGACTATACGAGCGACTCGCAGGTGGGCGGCCATGTGGATGTGGGCCGCCGTTTCGGCAAGAACAAGGAATTCGGCGTGCGCGTCAACGCCATGGCGCGTGGCGGCGATACCCCGGTGGACAACGAGAGCCGGCAGCAGCGCCTGTTCACGCTGGGCCTGGACTACCAGGGCGACGCGTTCCGCGTGAATGCGGACTTCGGCTACCAGAAGCAGCGGATCAACCAGGGCCGCAGCACGGTCCAGCTGTCGGGTACGGCTTTGCCGGCGGTGCCGTCCGCCTCGACGAACTTCGCCCAGCCATGGACGTATTCCGAGCTGGAAGACACCTACGGCACGATCCGCGCCGAGTACGACGTCACCAGGAACTGGACCACCTACGCCGCCTTCGGCGCGCACCACAGCAACGAGTTCGGCAACTACAGCGGCGCGAACGTCGGGAATAACGGCTTTGGCACGGCCACGCGGCTGACCGTTCCGTTCAAGCAGGATACCTACACCGGTGAAGTGGGCGTGCGTGGCCGCTTCGAAACCGGCCCGGTCAAGCACACGGTGAACCTGAGCTGGTCCGGCCTGGAGCAGGAGAAGAGCAGCGCGTTCCAGTCCTCGCCCGCGTTCCCAACCAATCTCTACAACGCGCCGACCGTGCCGTACCCGGCCGCCCCGACCACCGGCAATATGGCCGATCCGAACGTGACGGGCCGGGTCAACATCAACGGGGTGTCGTTCTCGGACACGCTGTCGTTCCTGAACGACCGCGTGCTGCTGACCGGCGGCGTGCGCCAGCAGGTGATGAACATCCGTGGCTACGCAACGGCCACGGGCGTGCAGACGGCGAACTACAGCGAGTCCGCCACGTCGCCGATGTTCGGCCTGGTGGTCAAGCCGCTCCAGAACGTCTCGCTGTACTACAACTACATCGAGGGTCTGGCGCAGGGCGGCACCGCGCCGTCCAACACCATCAACGCCGGGCAGGTGTTCGCGCCGGCCAAGTCGAAGCAGCATGAAGTGGGCGCGAAGTACGACGCGGGCAGCTTCGGCACCACGCTGGCGTTCTTCCAGATCGAGCAGCCGACGGGCGTCACGCAGGGCAATGTGTTCGCCGTGCGGGACCAGCGCAATCGCGGCGTGGAGTTCAGCGTGTTCGGCGAGCCGCTGCGCGGCGTGCGCCTGCTGGGCGGCGTGTCCTATATCGACTCGAAGGTGTCGAACACGGGCAACGCCAACACCGAGGGCAAGCCGGGTGTGGGCGTGCCGATCTACACGCTGACGATGAGCGGCGAGTACGACCTGCCGTTCCTCCCGGGCGCGACGGTGTCCGGCCGCTATATCCAGACCGGCCGCCAGTCCGCCAACACGACCAACACCATCAGCCTGCCGTCGTGGAACCGATTCGATCTCGGGGCGCGCTACGCGTTCAAGGCGTCGCAGCTGCGCTATACGGTGCGGGCGGGCGTCGAGAACATCGCGGACAAGGACTACTGGGCGTCGTCGAGCGGCGGCATCCTCGTGATCGGCCAGCCGCGTACCTTCAAGCTGTCGATGACCGTGGACTACTGAGTCCGCAACCAGTCGCGCGGGGACTGGCCGACCTTGGCCAGGAACGCACGCGACAAGGCCGACGGGTTGGCGTAGCCCAGCTCGTCGGCCATCAGTTTCAGCGGCACGCCGTCACGCAGGCGCGCCTGCGCAAGGCTGATGCGCCAGTCGGCCAGATAGTCGGCTGGCGTCTGCCCCACGACCTCCCGAAACGTCGCCGCGAACGCGCTGCGCGACATCCCGGCGCAACCCGCCATCGACTCCACGCTCCATGCCTCGCCCGGTGCCTCGTGCACGGCGACCAGCGCCCGCGCCAGGCGCGCATCGGACAGGCCAGTGATCAGGCCCGGCTGGATGCCGGCTTGCTCGGGATGGTCGAGCAGCCAGCGCAGCAGCTGGATCAGCACCACTTCGAACAGCCGGTCGGCCAACAGGCGCTGGCCACAGCGCACGCGCTCCGTCTCGGCGAACAGCAGCGCGAGCGCGGGATCGAGCCCATCTACCTGTGCCAACGGCAGCACGATCAGGGGCGGCAGGGCGCGTGCCAGCGGATTCATGGCCCCGCCATCGAAATCGAGCGTGGCGCAGGTGAACTGGGAACCCTCCACCGGCGGATTGTGGAAGGTGTGGACGGCGTAGCGCGGATAGAACAGCAGCGACGGTTCCTCGATCACCAGCCGGGTGGGCAGGGCGCTCGCGCCATGCGTGACCTCGGTGCGCCCTTCGCGCAGCACGTGCAGGAAGCCCCGGCCGGCTTCATCGAAGCGCGTGACGCCGCAGAGCGGCCCGGTGTGGAACAGGTGCGCGCGGACGCGGAAGCGTTCGAGCAGCGCGGACAGGCGATCAGGCGGGGATTCCGGCAGCGAGGACATGGGTCTGGACGATCTGGACGAATAGGATGATTTCGTGGACGAATTGTATCCCTTCGTACGATGCCTGCGGCCATAGTAGAGACACCCCGGACGCCAGGCGATTCAGCCGGCACCCCGGGAGCCTCTCTCACTGTCGCTCTATATATAGGAGTTCATCATGACCGCACGTGTTTCCCTGCCCAACGCCAGCAACGCCCCCGCCGGCAGCGCCGCCGCCCTGGCCCAGATCCAGGCCGCCTTCGGCACGACCCCGCAGATGTTCCGCGCCGTGGCCAATTCGCCGGCCGCGCTGCAATCGATGTGGGGCGCGTTTGGCGCGCTCGGTGGCGGTGTGATTCCGGCGCAACTCGGCGAGAAGATCGCCGTGGCCGTTGCCGACCGTAACCGCTGCGAATACTGCCTGGCCGCCCATACGGCGCTGGGCCGCAAGGCCGGCGCCACCGCTGAGGAGATGGCTGCCGCCCAGGCTGGGCGTGCCGAGGATGCCCGGACGGCCGCCGCGCTGGCCTTCGCGCTGAAGCTGGTGAACGACCGTGGCCAGGTGTCGGACGCCGACGTGGCCCAACTGCGCGAAGTCGGCTTCGGCGACGAAGAAATCGTGGAAATCGTCGCCCACGTGGCCCTGAACCTGTTCACCAACTACATCAACGTGGCGCTGAACGTGCCGGTGGATTTCCCCGGCGTGAAGCTCAACCCACGTTGAGCCGGTTAGCCGCCGTCTAGCGCAGCAGGTTCGACCGCGCCAGCTCGATGACCTCGTCGGCGCGGCCGTTCATCACGGCCTTCATCGCCCACAGGCTGAAGCCCTTGACCTGCTCCGCCTTCAGGGACGGCGGCATCGCCAGTTCCTGCGTGTTGGTCACCACGTCGAGCAGGGCGGGCCCGTCATGCGCCAGCATGGTGGCGATGGCCTCCGGCAGCAGCAGCGGGTCTTCCACGCGCTGGGCATGCACGCCGATGGCGCGCGCCATGGCCGCGAAATCGGGATTCTGCAGCGACGTGCCCGACTCCAGGTAGCCAGACGCCTTCATCTCCAGCGCGACAAAACCGAGCACGCTGTTGTTGAAGATCACCACTTTGACGGGCAGGCCCTGCTGGGAAAGCGTCAGGAAATCGCCCATCAGCATTGCAAAACCGCCGTCGCCGGACAGGCTGATGACCTGCCGCCCCGGATAGGCGGACTGGGCGCCAATCGCCTGCGGCAGCGCGTTCGCCATCGACCCATGCGCGAGCGAGCCGATCAGCCGGCGCTGGCCGTTCATGCGCAGGTAGCGCGCGGCCCAGATCGTCGGCGTGCCGACGTCGAAGGTGAAGACGGCGTCCTCGGCGGCCTGCTCGCTCAGCAGGCGGGCCAGGTACTGCGGATGGATGGGCTTGCGGCCACTGTCGCCCGTGGCGAGGTCGTCCAGTTGACGGCGTGCGTCGCGATAGTGGCGCAGGCTCGCCGCCAGATGGGCTTCGTCGGCCTTGGGGGCCAGGCGGGGCAGCAGGGCGTCCAGCGTGGCGCCGACATCGCCGACCAGCCCCATGTCCAGCCGCGTGCGGCGCCCGAGGTTTTCCGGACGGATATCGATCTGCACGACCTGCGCGCCCTCGGGGTAGAACTGGCGATAGGGGAAATCGGTGCCGAGCATCAGCAGCGTGTCGCATTCCTGCATGGCGTGGTAGCCGGAGCTGAAGCCGATCAGCCCGGTCATGCCCACGTCGTACGGATTCTCGTATTCGATGTACTCCTTGCCGCCCAGGGCGTGCACCACGGGTGCCTTCAGCGTGGCCGCCAGTTGCACCACCTGGTCGTGCGCGCCGGCGCAGCCGCGCCCGCACAGCAGCGTTGTGCGCTGGCTGCCGCGCAGCAGGCTGGCCAGGGCGTCGAGCGAGTCGGCGTCCGGCGTGACCACCGGGGGCCGCAAGGCAATGGCGGCGGGCGCGGACTCGGCGAACGTGCCCTCGCGCAGCGCCACATCGCCCGGAATCACGATCACGGCCACGCCCCGGCGGCCCACTGCCGCGCGGATCGCGGATTCGAGTACGCCGGGCAACTGCTCGATGCTGGTGACGAGTTCGCAGTAGTGGCTGCACTCCCGGAACAACTGCTCGGGGTGCGTCTCCTGGAAGTAGCCACGGCCAATTTCGGCGCTCGGGATATGGGCGGCGATGGCCAGCACCGGCACGCCGGAGCGGTGGCAATCGAACAAGCCATTGATCAGGTGCAGGTTGCCGGGGCCGCAGCTCCCGGCGCAGACGGCCAGCTTGCCGGTCAGGTGCGCCTCGGCGCCCGCTGCGAATGCGGCGGTCTCCTCGTGGCGGGTATGAATCCAGTCGATGTCGCCGCGCTGGCGCAGCGATTCAGTGATGCCGTTGAGGCTGTCGCCGACGACGCCGTAGATGCGTTCGACGCCCACTGCGTGCAGGACGCGGGTGATGAGGTCGGCTGCGTGGTTGGCCATGGTGCTCTCCTTGTACGATCGGTGCCTGCGAGCGAGGCGGAATCCCAAGGTACAAGGGTAGGCGGTGATGGCCGGGGAGGATAGCGCGCGGGGCCGGTCCTGTCCGATCCGCACGGCGCGTCGGCATGTCGAATGCGCGCGGACCATGAAAAAGGCCGCCATGGCGGCGGCCTTGCGGGGGCGCGGCGCGTCGCTTAGGCGTGCAGCGCGGCCGGTTGCAGCGATTTGCCGGTCAGGCTGGCTACGGCGACGGCCATGGCCTGCTCGCGGGCCTCGGCGGCGGCCGGCGCGGGCATGAAGCGCTCGGGGGCTTCGCGCGCCAGTTGCTGGAGGTGGCGCAGCTTGGCCTGGAGGCCGGGTTCCACGCGCGAATCGGGCGTCACCGTCGACGGGCAGGCCACGCCGAGGATGTCCAGTGCCTGGCGGAAGTTCTCTACCGTCAGGCCCTCGACCGGATTCACCTGCACGAGGTGGCGGCGCTGCGCATCCGTCATCGAGGCCGGTGCGGCCGTCGACAGGATCACCCAGCTACCCGGCGCGGCACGCTGTGCGAACCACGCGTCGATCTCGGCGCCATGGCCGCCCGCCACGCGCGGGGTCATGCCTTCCACCTGGAGGTCGAGTTGTTGCAGGATCGCGGCCGGTGTGCCACGGCGCCAGGCGTCGGACACCACCACGCGGGCGCCGGCAATGCCGAACAGCCGGCGCAGGAAGCCCAGTGCGATCGGATCGAAGAAACGGACATCCCTCAGGGTGCCGCTCATTGGCGTACCGCCCAGGCGGGCAGCGGAGCGGTCCGAGTAGAGGACGCCGGGTACGTCCAGCATGATGAGGCGTTCAGACATGATTTCCCTGTGGTAGTCGGTACTGTTTGGTCGAGACAAGCGTACTCGGCAATTCGGCTTCTGCGGCGACACAAAACGTGCGTAAGTGCAACAGTTCTGTAACTTCTACACCGGAGGCGTAAATGCCCGTTACCCCTTGTTCTCAAATGTTTCCGGCCGACACACCTGCCTGAATCCGGGGTCGATTCCGGCGCGGATGTGGGGCCAATGGAGAAGAAAACGAATGCACCAGCGCATCGGTTGACACGTCGCGATTAGGGGAATTACTAGGATTTACCCGAGGCGGGATTGGAGGCCGAGAAGGGGCGGGCAGGGACGGTGGGGCGATGGGGGGCGGTGAGGCGGCTTACCGCTTGCGCAGTAAACGCATTTCGAAATGCTCGAATGATTGCTGGCACGCCGCGCTGCAAAACAGCACAGTCGGGCCCACGGGTTGCTCGCAGCCATGACAGGCGCCGCACGGCTTGAGCCGTGGCGCCCAGTCGCGGCCCGCCGCGTCGAGATCATCATGAAAGGACGAATCGTCCTGCACTGCCTTGCGTAGCGCCATGCCTGGTCCTTGCTGTGCGTCTCGATTGAGAGGCAAGCGATCATGCTAGCCGGGCCGTGACCCGGGGAGAATCAGCATTCGCTTATTTACGACAGCAAAGACCGGAAACTTTAACAATGGCGTGACATTGCTGCGGTGCAGCGTGGCAGGGCTACTGGAACTGGAAGCGCGACACGTCAGATTCCAGCGCGGCGGCTTCCTCGTCGAGCCGGTTGGCGTGCTGTGCCACGGTGTCCACCAGCGCGCCGTTCTGCGCCCCGGTCTGCCCGAGTTCCGCGAGGGCATCGCCCACGGTGCGGATGCCGGCGGCCTGTTCCTCGGCCAGCGCGCGCAGATGGCCCGCGAGGCTGTGGCTGCGATCGACCGCCGACTCGATCCCTTCCATCGCCGCCACCACGGTGCCGCTGAGGCTGGCGCCGCGTTCGATCTCGCGCGTGGCGTCGCCGACGATGCCGCCGATCTCGCGGGCGGCGTTGGCGCTGCGCTGGGCCAGCGCGCGCACTTCCTGCGCGACCACCGCGAAGCTGCGCCCCGCCGCGCCGGCGCGCGCGGCTTCCACGGCGGCGTTGAGCGCGAGGATATTGGTCTGGAACGCAATGCCCTCGATCACCGTGACCACCTCGGCGATATTGCGCGAATGGCCCAGCACGTTGGCCATGGTCCCGTTCATGTCGCGTACCACCGCCATGCCGGCGCCCGATGCAGTGCGCGCCTGGTTGGCCATCGTGCTCGATTCATTGGCCTGCTCATGCACCTGTTCGACGAGCGCGGTCAGGCGAGTCATGCTGGCCGCCGCGTGGCGCAGTGCCTCGGCCTGCTGCGCAGTGCGTGCCGCGAGTTGCTGGTTGCCGTCGGCAATATCGCCGCTGGTGTCCGTGATCTCGTGCGCTGACTCCTGAATGCGGGCCAGCACGCCGGCCAGTTCGTCGCGCATGCCAGCCAGGAAATAGAGCAGGCTGGTCTGATCGTCCCTGCGCAGGTTGATATGCGCGGTCAGGTCGCCGCTGGCGATGCGGTTGGCCGCCGCCGCGGCGTCGCGCGGTTCGCCGCCGAGTTCGCGCGTCAGGCTGCGCGCTGCAAACCACGCCAGCGCGCCGGCCGCCACGAAGCTGGCCACGAGCAGCGCGGCCATCAGCGTTTGTGCGCCGATCTGGCTCGCGGCAACGCCCGCCACGGTGTCGGCGGCCTGCCGCTCCAGGCCGGCGCGCGTGGCTTCCATCAGCGCGCCGAGCTTTTGCAGTTGCTCGCCCAGGAAATGGCCGTCGACGGAAACGGCGCTGTCGAACTGCAGCGCGTCCAGCGGCTGCTTGTTGATCAGCGCCACGTAGCCTTGCATCAGTTCGCCCGCCGCTGCGCGCTCCTTCTGCAGCGCCTGTGCCTGGCGCGGCGCGGCCTGGCGCACGCCGTCCACGGCGGCGTCGAGCTGGCGCATGGCCTGCCGGATGTCCGCGCCGGCAGCGTCGCGCTCGGTGGTGCTCGTGGCCAGCGTCAGCGCCAGTTGCGCGCGGCCCAGCATAGCCAGTGCGGCCTGCGCGCGTTCCGCCGAAATGGCGCCGCGCATGTCGCGTTGATACAGGATGTCGGTGTCCTGCTTGAGGGTAACCAGATTGAGGATGCCGATCAGGCCGACCACGGCGCCGAAGACATAGACCAGAATGAATGCGGCGGACAGCCGCGCCGCCAGCGGCAGTCGCACCAGCCGTTGCCACACGGCTTCGCCGCGTGCGCGCGGCAGACTCAGTTGGATGGCTTGCAACACGAAACAGACTCCTGCCGGGATTGCCCCGGCCATGCCATGACCCGATGCCCGCCGCGTGGCTGCCTGCCGTGCCGCCCGGTGTGGACGACCGGGGCATATTCCCGTTGCGGTGCGCCGCCATGCTCGGCGAACGGTGTGACGCAGGCGTGACACCGTCGCACAACGGGGAGATCGGCGCAGGCCGCAGAGGGCGGGTTACGGCTGGAGCAACGGCTGGCCGGGTGGGCCCGTCAGGTCGGCGCGGACGGTCTGGTCGAGGATGTCGAGCCGGTAGCCCTGCGCGTACACGACATTGACGGTGACGCCGTTGGCCGGGCAGAGATCGAGCGTGCGGCGCATGCGCGAGACCAGCCCCGCCAGCGCGCGCGAGAGCGGCGGCAGGTCATGACCCCAGATCATATGTTCGATCCGCTTGCTGGCCAGGATGCGGCCCGCGTTGGCGAACAGCAGCGTGGCGAGGTCGAACTCCTTCGGCGTCATGGCGATGCGGCGCCCATTCAGCATGGCGAAGCGGCCGGGGCTGTTCAGCTCGTAGGGGCCGGCGCGCATCGGCAGGTTGTTGCGGAAGCGCGCGCCGCACATGCGTCGGCGCAGAGCGGAGATGCGCGCCAGCAGCACGCGGTTGCTCAGGGCCTCGAGCACGTAGTCGTCGGCGCCGGCGTCGAGCGCCTCCACGAGGTCGTTGTCGTTGTTATGCTGCCCGCCGATCATGATGATCGGCATGTCGCGGGCGCGGACGGCGCGCACGGCACGGATCACGTCGATGGCGGAAATGTCTTGCAGGTCGCGGTCGACCAGCAGCATGTCGTAGCTGTCATGGCTGAGGCCGTGGATCAGGTCCCGGCCGGCAAGGAAGAGGGTGCACTGGAAACCCGCGAGGGAGAGCAGGTCCTGGATGGGGTGGAGGCGGGCCGCGCGGCTGGCCAGTAAGGCAATGTTGGTCGAAACACTCATGCTACAACTACCAGAAAACTGAAACGGATTGACGGAGAGGAACCGTCAGAGCGTAGCGGCGGCATGCCCGGCCGGACAATCGCCATTCCCTTAAATGTGGGATCGCCGCGAACCGGGTCAGGCTTATCCACAGAACGTGTGGATAACTGGCGGGTGGGCGGAGGCGCACCGGCGCCGGCACGCCATTGCATCGGCGCGCCTAAAAATGAGGCAGCCCGACCGGCATATGGCGATCGGGGGGATGCCCTCATGTGACGGGTATGCCAGAATACGGCTCATCCATGTACGGGCCCGCAGCGCCGAACCATCCGCCTATGTTGATGAGTCCTAGCGTGATCGCCGCAGTGATGGTCGCCTTCCATATCGTTGGCGTGATGGCCGCACTGCATGCCGTGATGACGGTCCGCACCGCGCCCGGCGCCATTGCGTGGGCGGGGTCGCTGGTGATGATGCCGTACTTCGCGCTGATTCCGTACCTGATCTTCGGCCGCAGCACCTTCGCCGGCTACGTCAATGCCCGCCGTTTCAATAATGACCGCCTGCGCGAGATCCGCCGTGGCATGACCGCGTCCGAGCGCGAGGCCATGTCAGCCTGCGTGGTGACGGCGCCGGCGCAGGCCTGCATGCGCGCGCTGCCCGGTCTGACCGGCATGCCGTGCCTGGCCAACAACGACGTGCGCCTGCTGATCAACGGCCAGCAGACCTTCGAAGCCATCTTCGCTGCCATCGACGCCGCCACGCAGGTCGTGCTGGTGCAGTTCTTCATCGTCCATGACGACGAACTGGGCCGCGAACTCCAGCGCCGCCTGTGCGAGCGCGCCCGCGCCGGCGTGAAGGTCTATTTCCTGTTCGACAGCATCGGCTGTCATGGACTCGGACGCGGCTATGTGCGCACGCTCCAGCAGGCAGGGGTGGAGGCGCGGCCCTTCGCCACGCATCCCGGCTTCGTCAATCGTTTCCAGCTGAATTTTCGCAATCACCGCAAGCTGGTGGTCGTGGACGGCGCGCGCGCCTTCCTGGGCGGGCACAACGTCGGCAACGAATACCTGGGCGCGCGGGCGCCGCTCTCGCCGTGGCGCGATACGCATATCGAAATTCGCGGCGCGGCGGTGCTGGAGCTGCAGATGGCGTTCGCCGAGGACTGGTACTGGGCCGCGAAGGAGGTGCCGTACCTGATGCTGCCGCCGCATGGCGATGTGGGCGAGATGATCTGCCAGGTCGTGCCGTCCGGCCCGGCTGACGCGCAGGAGACCTGCTCGCTGTTCTTCGTCGAGGCGATCCAGTCGGCGCAGAAGCGGGTCTGGATCACCTCGCCGTACTTCGTGCCGGACGAGGCGGTGTTCGCCATGCTGCGCCTTGCCGTGCTGCGCGGGGTGGACGTGCGCATCCTGATTCCGTCGCGCCCGGACCACCTCGTGGTGTACGCGGCGTCCACCATCTACGCCTACCAGGCGGTGTGCGCAGGCGTGAAGGTCTACCGCTACCAGCCCGGCTTCCTGCATCAGAAGGTGATCCTGATCGACGATGAGGCCGCCGCCGTGGGCACCGCCAATCTCGACAATCGCTCGTTCCGGCTCAATTTCGAGATGATGGTGATGACCGCGCATCCGGCCTTCGCGCGGGACGTCACGCGCATGCTCGAGGCCGACTTCGCCGAGGCGCGCGAGATCAGTCGCGACGAATTTTTGGCCTCGCCCGCGCTGCTCCGGGTGGCGATGCACGTGGCCAAGCTGTTCGCCCCCATCCTCTGAGCAAATCCGCTGCCGCCGTTGTCCACATTGGCGGCTGGCGCTCCTTGTGTACACTGTCTACTATACAAAGCAGAATGAGTGGACGATGTCCACATGGGAGTTTGATATGAGCCGAGTCGCCGCCACGCCGCCCACGCGGAGCACTTATCGACATGGCGATCTACGGCGCGCCTTGCTCGAAGCCGGGATCGATCTCGCACGCACTGGCGGCCCGGAGGCCGTGGTGCTGCGTGAAGCCACGCGCCGCGCGGGCGTGGTGCCGAATGCCGCGTACCGTCACTTCGCGAGCCGGCAGGACCTGTTGGAGGCGGTGCGCGCCGCGGCCTTGTCCGGCCTGGCCATGGCCATGGAGACCGAACTGGCAGCGCTGCCCGCCAATGCCTCCGCCACCGAGCGCGCGCGCGGGAGCCTGCGCGCGGTGGGTGCGGGCTACCTCCGTTATGCGCTGGCCGAGACAGGCCTGTTCCGCACCGCCTTCTCGGTGCCGGACGATGTAGAGGACGACCCGGACCCCGCCAAGGCCGGCAACAGCGGCCTCAACCCGTTCCAGTTGCTGGGCGCCGCGCTCGATCATTGGGTCGATGCGGGCCTGCTGCCAGCGGCGCGCCGCCCCGGCGCAGAGTATGTCGCCTGGTCCGCCGTCCACGGGTTAGCCATTTTGTTGATCGACGGCCCCCTGCGCAGCCGCGCGCAGGAACAGGCCGGCATCATCGGTGCGCGGCTGTTGGACATGGTGGAGAACGGCCTGACGGTGGCCTGAGACCAAAAAAATGCCACGTGGCGGGGACCACGTGGCATCCAAGTAAAAGAATGCCAGCGAGGGGTCAACTCTGGCACTCCATCGGGTGCCTGCATTGCACAGGCGGGGCCAAGTGTAAGAAGACGATTCTGATTCGTGAATAGGAATAGTCCGAAAATGGATTTCCGCCCCGCAAATACTGTCTAACGGCCATGGGGCGACGGTCGAAGCCGCCCTCGGCTTTGATGCAGGTCAATGGGAGTGCACGATGAATGGGGCGCGCGGTTGGATGATGGCGGGCATTGCGGGCGCCACATGGATGCTGGGCGGCTGCGTGGCATATCCCGGCTATGACACGTACTACGGCAGCTATCCGTCCGGCTATGCCTCGTCAGGCTATGACTCGTCGGGGTATTACGGCGGCTACTACAGCGGCTATCCCGCCTATGCCTACGGCTATCCGTATGCCGGGTATCCCTATTACTACCGACCCTGGTATGGCGGCTTCTACGGCAGTGTCTGGTATGGCAGCGGCTATCGCGGCTACTACGGGCGTGGATATCGTGGCTATTACGGGGGCTACCACGGCTACCACGGGGGACACGGCGGGTACCACGGCGCCTATGGCGGCTACCGTGGCGGCGGTTATGGCTATGGCGGTGGGGGCGGGGGAAGAGGCGGCGGCGGGCGCGGTCGACGCTGAGTGCCAGCGCGCCCGCGCGATGCCGGCAGGAGCAATGCCTACGGCAACTGCCGAAGCTGTCCGATCACGGACATCAACCGCCCGTGTGCCACGATGACCGACGACTCGTCCTGCAGCGCCTCCTGATAGCGCTTGCGAAACGCCTCGTCCCCGCGCTCGCTGAACAGCTTCTGCGCGGCGGCGGCCACGGCCCGGCAGGTATCGTCATGATGTTCGTCGCCCTCGAGTTCTTCGTCGATCTCGATGATGAGGCGCGACAGCGGGTCCAGCCAGCGAAAGAAAGATTCTTCGGTGACCAGCTGCACGAACTGCCCGGCTGGAATCGGACCGTGCAGACGCTCGTATTGACCACGGTCGTAGCCGATGACTTCCTTGTGTACCTGGAGCAATGCCGCGCGCAGGGCGCGCAGGCCTAAGCGGCGGGTTTCCTGGGTGGCAAGGAACTGTTCGCTGGGCATGCCTTTTCTCCACTTTCCTGTTCCAGGGCAGGGCGTGTCGACATGACCCGTCGGCGGGGTCCTCCCGGGAACCGCCATCGCCTGCCCGATCGTTTTCGGTATGCATCGCCATGCGGCATGACATGGAGTATGCGTGAGTCAGTATAGGAAGCGCACGTGGCGCAGACCAGCGCGCAAGCCTAGCGAGATACCCGTATTGCGGCCCTGCGGCAAACCGTGGCGGCCATGTGGGTGAGTCTGAAACAAGATGTCGATGGTGCGATGCAAGGCACCGCTCAGGCACCCGGACCTTGCAACGATGCCCCCGCCGTGGCGATGATTTCCTCTGGGGAAGGATGTGCGCGCGCAGTCAACCGCATGCGTGCGAGCAGCGGAAGATGATCGGACGCCAGCCGCGTCAGCGCGCTGCGATGGCCCGCCACCGACACCAGGTGCGCGCGTGGCGAAGTCCAGATCCGGTCCAGCGCGAGGAAGGGCCAGCGCGACGGAAATGTCGAGACATGGGGTGTGCGTTCGAAGTACGCATGCAGCCAGCGCAGCGGGCGCCCCCACAGGAACCACTCGTTCACATCGCCGAGCAGGATGGTGGGCTGCTCGGGCGCCTCCGCCAGCGCGGTGAGCAGCCGGCGCACCTGCCAGCGCCGCTCGCCGGGCATCAGTCCGAGGTGCGTGGCAATCACGCGCAGCGCGAAGGTGTCGTGCTCCACGGCGTTGCATTCGAGCATGGCGTCGATGGCGCCGCGCGGCTCATGCCCCTTCACGCTGAGGTCGATATGGCGGATGCGCAGCGGCCGGTAACGCGTGAGCAGGCCGTTGCCGTAGTCGCCGTCCTCGCGGACCAGCGTGGGGCCGGGAATGGCGTGCAAGCCGCTGTGCGCGGCGAGGAAGCGCAGCATGTCGAAGCCGGTATGGCGCGACTCCACTTCCTGCAGGGCGATCAGGTCCGCGCGCAGTTCCGTCACCACATCCGCGATGCGCTTCGGCACGAAATGCCCATCGGTGCCCACCCCGCCGTGGATGTTGTAGCTGGCCACGGCGATGTCCGCGTGCAGGGACCCGGAGGCGTCCGACGCGGGATTCGATGCGGGAGGCAACGGCGCGTTCATCAGGCCCCCTCGCGCGAAGGCGCGCTGGTGCACGGTGGCGGGTGCCGCGCCGCCGCTGTCGCGGCCGTCGCTGCCGCATGGAGTTCGGCGTTCGCCGCACGCTCCCGGCGCTTGCGCCGCCGGCGCAGCAACACTGCCACGGTGATCGGAATCAGCAGCACCAGCGCCAGCAGGGCGAAGGTGCCCGCGCCGGGGTCTTTCGCCACGGCGGCAATCCGGTCCACCAGCGAGGCCGTGACAACAATGCCCGGCGTCATGCCGATG
The DNA here is from genome assembly GCF_900115455.1 of Cupriavidus sp. OV096. NCBI lineage: Bacteria > Pseudomonadati > Pseudomonadota > Betaproteobacteria > Burkholderiales > Burkholderiaceae > Cupriavidus > Cupriavidus sp. OV096. Next base: position 147,234 of record NZ_FOWM01000007.1, on the reverse strand, counting down.
GCAGTGCCCAGCAGGCAGTCCCGCAGCCGGATGCGCGACGCGCCCACCACCAGGTTGACCAGCGTGAACGGCGCCACGGGCACGAGGCGCAGCACCACCATCGCCAGCACGCCATGCTGGCGCACCTTCTGGCTCACGCGGTTCAGCCGGCGTCCGCCAAGGCGCCGCACCGCGTGGCGGCCCAGCAGCCGGCCCGCCGTATAGCCGCCGGCCGCGCTCAGCACCGAGCCGCACAGCGCCAGCAGCGCGCCGTACCACGGCCCGAACACGACCAGCGTGACCACGATCAACAGCGTCACCGGAAACATCACCAGCCCGCCCGCCACGAAGGCGGCCATCATCGCGCCCGGCGCAAACGGCATGTCGCGCACGCGCTCGATCATCGTCAGCAGGTAGCGGAAATCGGCCCACTCGCGCAGCGGCGTATAGCGCCACGCGAAGGCCATGCCGCCCAGCACGAGTACCAGCAGCACGAACACCGCCACCCGGTTGGCCGCGTGGGGGCGGGCCTCCTGGCTGACGAACTCGGCCATGATCTGCTCGCTGTCGATGGGCTCGATGGGGTCCAGCAGCCGTGCATCGGGCAGCGCGGCATCCACTTCTTCCGGCACGGTCGGCGAGAACCGCTCCAGCGTGCGCCCGTCGCTGCGGTGCAGGGTTTCGATGGCGGCGTGCAGGCCGCCGGCATCCGCCAGCGCGGTGTCGAGTTCCTCCGGCGTGACGGCGAGGTGCTCGCTCAGCAGCCGCCCGCGCATGGCCCGGATGCCGGCGGCGATCTTTGGATGGCCGTTGGCCTCCACCACGAGGTTGCATTCGGTATCGAGCCCGAACGAGCGATTGCTGAGATTGGCCGACCCGATGGTCAGCAATTGGTCGTCTACCACCATGACCTTGCTGTGGACGTTGACGCAGGCGTCGCCAAGGTCCGGCACATGCGGGCAGTACAGGTGGAACCGTGCGTGCTGGTCGGCGCCGCGCAGCCGCCGGCAGAGCCGCGCGCGCAGCACCCCCATGCTCGCTTCTTCCAGCCAGCCGCTCTCGGTGCGCCGCGAGACCAGCGCAATCTCCGGCCCCTCGGGCTCGCGCAGGCGCTTGGTGAACGCGTCGGCGATCAGGCCGGAGCTGAAATACTGGTTCTCAAGGTAGATGCCCTCGCGCGCCGCGCCGATGGCATCCAGATACAACTCGCGGATCTCGGACACGCCGGGATCGTCCTCGCACGCCGGCGCGGTCCGGCTGATGCCGACGTCCACATTGGTGAGGTCCGGCTCGACGCTCTCCGGCCACGCATCCCCCAGCGGCTGGTCCGGCACGCGCGGCTGGCGGCCCGTGGCGCGCAGCCAGCGCGCCGCCGCGAGGTCGCCCAGCGCGGCGGCGGCGTCGCCATCGACCACGCACTGCACGTCATGGAAGGGCGGATAGGGCTTGCCATCCAGATCCACGCGGCGCGGGTCGTCGGCCAGATGATGATGGGTGTCCCAACGCCGGATGGTCAGGTCCAGGCCGCCCACAAAGGCCACCTGATGATCGACCACCACGACCTTCTGATGATGCGAGGCCCCGGGCGGATGGTTGCCATCGAGCCGGAAAGACAGCCGCCGATGGGTCTGCCAGTGCATCTTGGCGTCGGGCAGCCACTCGCGCTCCAGCGCGAACACCATCGCGAAATCCCAACTTAGCACGTAGATCCGCAGCCCACGCCGGCGTTTGCACAGCGTGTTCAGGAACTCGCGCAGCGTGGGCGGCAGGCCATCGGGCGGGTCATCGCCGCCCGGGTTCATCACCATCCGGCTGTCGATGTCCCAGCCGAGGATGAACACGCTGTGCGTGGCCTTGGCCAGCGCCTCACGGAGTGCGGAGAAATACGCATCGGCGTCGACCAGCATCGAAAACCGCTGGCACGGCTCCACCCGCCAGCAGTTGTGGCCGGGACGCAGGAGCGGGGAATTAGGAAGGGCGTCGGACATTACCCCGCCACAGGCGCAAGTTTTGTACCGGATGGGGATCTGGGGCTGAGGCTAGGGTCTGGCGATAGCGGAGCACCGCCGCCGGTGTGCGCTTTACTCGGCTTTGTAATTTTGACAATCGACGGAGAGGGATGGCGAGCGCGTCAGCCGCGCCGCGCCGCCTCACGCCAAGCCCCCGGCGGCAGGCCGAAGCGGCGGGCGAACGCGCGGGTAAAAGTCGTCTGGTCGGGATAGCCGACGCCGAAGGCGATGTCGGTCAGCGGCATCGTGCCGGCCATCAGCCATTGCACGGCCTGATCGAGGCGCAGGCGGGTCTGGTAGCCGTGCGGCGTGTCGCCGAAGGCTTCGCAGAAGAGGGTATGGAAGTGGCGGGCGCCCCAGCCGAAGCGGCTGGCGAGTTCGTCGGCGCGGGGTGGTTCGGCGAGGCTGGCGCGCAGGCAGGCGTCGATCGCCATGACCGGGAAGCGGGCGGCGTCGTGCCGGGTGAGGTCCTGCCCGAGCGAGGTGGCCAGATTGCCGGCGAGGATGGCCGCGCGCTGCCAGTCGTGCTGCGGCGGGGCGCCGGGGTGGGTTTTCGGGATGGTGACGAGCGTGCGCACTTGCGCGGCGAGCGTGCCCTCCAGCGCGAAGGTGCGCGGGCGGGCCATCAGCCGGGCCGGCAGGGCCACGGAACTGGCCGGGAAGTCGGCCACAAGCTGCAGGTTCTCGGTCAGGCCCACGCAGACATGGTGTTCGCCACCGGGCACGACCAGGCCGTGTTCGGCATCCACACGATAGGCGTGACCGTCGATTTCCAGTTCGATGGCGCCGTCCACGCCGAACAGCAACTGGTGGTAGTCGTGCGCATGGCCGAGCGGCTGCGGCTGGAATCGCCGCGGCTCGACCAGCGGGGCGGCGTGGTCAGCGCGCTTCGGCACGTTGCGTCCGTCCCTGGGTCTGGCACAGCCACACGCCGGCGCCGGCCACGGCCATGCCGAGCCACTGGAGCGGCACCAGATGGTCGCCAAACAGCAGCGCGGCCTGCACGGCGGCCAGCGGCGGGGCGAGGAACATCAGCGCGGCGGCGTTGGCGGCGCGCCCGCGGCGCACCAGCCCCAGCAGCAGCCACGTACCGAGCCCCGACAGCACCAGCGCGGCATAGGCCAGCGACGCCCACAGCGTGACGCCCGGCTCCCAGTGCAGCGCGCCCGGGCCGCCGTTGACCGTGACCAGCGCGCCGGCCACCAAGATCGCGCCGGCATTCTGCCAGGCCGAGCTGGCGCGAATGTCGGCCTTGGCGATGGAGGTCTTCTGCAAGAGCGTACCCATGGTGATGGAAACAATGGCCAGCAGGCCGATCAGCACAATCCACGGCGACACCGCGTGCGGCGCGCCGGCCCGCATCGCCGGCAGGACGACCAGCCCCACGCCGGCCGCGCCGAGCGCGAGCCCGCGCCAGGTGCGCATCGAAGGTAGCTCTTTTAATAGTGGGATGGCAAGCAGCGCGGTCAGCAGCGGCTGCAGGGCGCCGAGCAGCGCCATCACGGACGGCGACAGCCCGTGCGCCACGGCGCCGTAGCCGGCACACAGGTAGATGCCCTGCATCAGCGCGCCAGCCAGCAGGTGGCGGGGCACCTCGCGCGCCGCCGGCCACGCCGCCCCGGCCAGCACCGCCGCCAGCGTGAACATCAGCCCGGCCAGCGCAAAGCGGGCGAGCAGGAACAGGCTGGTGTCGGCCACGGGCACGACCGCCTTGCCGACGATAAAGCCGGTGGACCAGATCAGGACGAAGGCCAGGCCAGGCAGCCAGGCGGGCAGGGGGCGCGACATGGAAGCGGTACTCGATCAGATTCCGGGCGGCCGGTCAGTGGCCGCATTGGGGGAGATTGTCCGGCAGGGTAGCGGGGCGGGAGGGGGCTGTCTTGGCGATTCCTGCAATCGATCTTCAGACAAATCCGATGGACCTCATGGACAATATGCGCCTTGTCCACGTCTTCCGGCCCCGATCGGGCCGCGTTCCCGCCATGCCAACGACCGCGCCGCATCACCGCCTGATCCAGGATCTCGGCCTCGTGCCCCATCCGGAGGGGGGATTCTACCGGGAGACCTACCGCGACGCCACGCGGGTCCGCCGGGCCGACGGCGTGGAGCGCGCCGCCTCCACGGCCATCTATTACCTGCTGTGCGATGACGCGTATTCGGCGTGGCACCGCATCTGCGCGGACGAAGGCTGGCATTTCTACGCCGGCGGGCCGCTCGACGTGCATGTGATCGATGCCGCAGGCCGGTTGCACACCCACCACCTCGGCAACCCGCTGCACGACGCGGGCACCGCGTTCCAGGCGGTGGTGCCGGCCGGCTGCTGGTTCGCGGCCGAGCGGGTGGCGGGTTACGCCGGCGGCTATTCGCTGGTGGGCTGCACGGTGGCGCCCGGCTTCGAGTTCAGCGAGTTCGAACTGGCCGATGCGGCCGCCCTGGCCACGCTGGCCGCCGCCCATCCGCATCACGCCGAGGTGATCGCCCGGCTGGCGCCCCGGCTTCCGCAGGGCTGACCGGCCGCGCTCCCTACGTTCGCCGGCAAGTTTTACGCGTAGCGGGCGGGCCTGGCCGCTGCCGCACGCCGATTTGGCGGCGTCGGGCGGCCGGGAACGGCTTTTGCAGAACCGGTCCACGGACCCGTTTTCGCAATGTCCGCATCCCCACCCCGCAAAAACCCCACAGAACGAGGAGTCATCATGGATAAGTCCAAGATCCCGGTCGGCCAGCGTCCGGCCCTGAGCCTGTTGCTGGACGACCATCGCGCCGTCAAGAAGCTGTTCAAGCAGTTCGAGGAAGCCAAACAGGACAGCGCCAAGCAGTCGATTGCGGCGGAAACCTGCCACGCGCTGAGCATCCACGCCCAGATCGAGGAGGAGATCTTCTATCCCGCCCTGCGCGGCGTTTCGGACAAGATCGACGACATGCTGGACGAAGCCAAGGTCGAGCACATGGTGGCCAAGCAGTTGATCGCGAAGATCGAATCGGGCGATAAGGCCATGCTCGACGCCAACTACAAGGTGTTGACCGAGTACGTCGGGCACCACGTGGAGGAAGAGGAAAGCGAGCTGTTCAAGGCGGTGATCCAGGCCAAGGTCGACCTCAAGGCGGTGGCGGCGCAGCTCGAGGAGCGCAAGCACGAACTGGAAGGCGTGACGGCCTGACCGTTGGCGCGGACGAAAAAAGGCCCATCCGAGGTGGATGGGCCTTTCTTTATCGCTGCGATGCGTGGCGTTTAGATCGCTTTATCGCCCTTAACCTTGATTGGCGAGCAGATCGGCCAGTTCATCGGCGTGTTCTTCCTCGACGGCCAGGATCTCTTCCATCATGCGACGCGTGGTCGGATCCTTGTCGCCCAGGTACTGGACGATCTCGCGATAGCTGTCGATCGCAATCCGCTCGGCCACGAGGTTCTCGCGGATCATGCTGGCGAGGTCGTCGCCCTCGGAGTACTCCGAATGGCTGCGCGTCAGCAGGCCGTCCGGCGACAGGTTGGGTTCGCCGCCCAGTTGGACGATGCGCTCGGAAATCTGGTCCGCGTGGCCTTGCTCCTCGTTGGAATGCTGGAGGAATTCGTCAGCAACGCTCTTCGAGTTCGGGCCCTTGGCCATGAAATAGTGGCGGCGATAGCGCAGCACGCAGACGATTTCCGTGGCGAGTGCGGTATTGAGCAACTCGATCACGGTGCTGCGGTCGCCGTCGTAGCCCTCGGTGACGGCGCCGTCTTCGATCTTCTTGCGGGCACGTTCGCGGAGAGTCTTGATGTCGGTGAGGAAGGGTTGGGATTGCATTGTGATGGACTCCTTTGCCAACCGTGAGCGGGGACTTGTGTGGGCACTTTATGTGGGGATTTGGTGCGTATCTATCTTAGAGTTCCGCGCACGCCGCGCGGCGTCAGCCCGTGCCCCATTCTGCTATCGGGTTCGGTCCTACAACCCGCTCGCCGGGGCTAGGCCGGCAGCAGCCGCGCGCGCAGGAAATCCACAAAAGCAGTGACTTTGGGCGATGCCACGCGGCGGCGCGGGAACACCGCGTGGAAGTCCTGCGCCGGCCCGGTCCACGCCGGCAGCACGCGGCGCAGCCGGCGCGCGGTCACGTCCGGGGCGAGGCTGCGGTCCATCGCCAGCGAGAGTCCTTCGCCGGCACACAGCGCGTCGTGCAGCAGCGCGGGGTCGCTCGCCACGATCACCGGATCGATCGGAAAATCCCGCGCACGGCCGGCGGCCTGCCGCAGGGGCCACGCATAGCCGCGCTCGCGCCGCGCCTGATGAAGCGCCAGCGTGGCGTGGTCGAGCAGGGCGGCGGGATGGTCTGGCACACCGTGCCGCTTCAGGTAGGCGGGGCTGGCATAGACGCCGGTCGGGAAACTGCCGAGCCGGCGTGCGATGAGGTCGGAATCGGGCAGCACGCCGAGGCGCAGCGCCACGTCGATCTCTTCGGCAACGAGGTCGAGCGGCACGTGCGAGGCAAGGATCTCCAGACGCACTTCGGGATAGGCCGCACGGAAGGCGGCCAGCAGTGGGGCGATCCACGTCGTGCCGAACGAGTACGGCAGCGTCACACGGAGCCAGCCGCGCGGGCCGTGCTGCAACTGCTCGACGGCGGCCTGGGCGTCGTCGAGGTGGCGGGCCAGGAGCTGGCTGTGCTCGAAGTAGGCCGCGCCGGCGTCCGTCAACGCCAGCCGGCGTGTGGTGCGGAGGAGCAGTTGCGTGCCGAGCTGGGCCTCCAGCGCCATCACGCGCCGGCTGACCGTGGTCTTGGGCATCTGCAACGCGCGCGCCGCCGCCGTGAAACTGCCCGATTGCACCACGCGCACGAAGATCAGCGTGTCGTTAAGGTCTGCCGCCATCGTTCTGGTCCCTGCTAAGGCCCGCTTTTAGGAGAAATGCGATTGTCCCATCAATGGGCCAATGCTGCCCGGATCCGGGGACTAATCACGACGCCACTCGCTCCGTAAGATCGCCCCATCGAATCCAACAAGGCAGGAAGGCGATCATGAAATTGAGCGAGTACGTGACCTATGACGCGGTCGGGCTGGGCCAACTGGTGGCGCGCGGTGAGGTGAGTGCGGGGGAACTGGCGGAAGTGGCCCGCCGTGCGATTGCCGCCGTGAATCCGAGGATTGGCGCGGTGGTGGAGGACTGGCCGGCCGATGCAGCCGGGTCTTCGGCGGCACCCGGCAGTGGGCCGCTGGCCGGCGTGCCGTTCCTCGTCAAAGATCTCGCGCTGTCGATGGCGGGCAAGCGGCTGGAGCTGGGCTCGCGGCTGGCGGCGGGCCTCGTGGCGCCATCGGACTCGTTCCTGATGCAGCGGCTGCGCGCCGCCGGGCTGGTAACAATTGGCCGAACGGCTACGCCGGAGATGGCGTTCAGCACCGCGACCGAGTCCCTTCAGCAGGGCGCCACGCGCAACCCCTGGCAGCCGGCGTTGAGCGCGGGCGGTTCCAGCGGCGGGGCCGGTGCCGCCGTGGCGGCCGGGATAGTGCCGCTGGCGCATGCGACTGATGCCGCTGGGTCGATCCGCGTGCCGGCGGCGTTCAACGGCCTGTTCGGGCTCAAATCCACGCGTGGCCGGGTCTCGAACGGTCCCGGTCTGGACGAAGTCTTCGCCGGGCTCGGCGTGCAGGGCGGGCTGAGCCGCACGGTGCGCGACAGCGCCGCGCTGCTCGACGCCATGCACGGCACCGCCGCCGGCGAGCCGTATCACACGCCCGCGCCGTCCCGACCCTTTCTCGACGAAGTGGGGCGGGAACCGGGCCGGCTGCGCATCGGCGTGATGGTGCCGCCGTTCAGCGGGGCTGGCGTGGCCCCGGTCATGGCGCAGGCGGTGGCGGGCGTGGCCGCGCAGTTGGCAGGGCTGGGCCACCATGTCGATGACGTCACGCTGCCGCTGGGCGCATCGTGGGAGGCGGTCGTCCTGGCGAATGCGCGCATCTGGTGTGCCACGCTGGTCGGCTGGATCGATGGCGTGGCAGCGGCCACCGGGCGCCCCATCGACGCCACCACGCTGGAGCCGCAAACACTGGCGGCGTACCGCTACGGCCAGCGCGTCACCGGCCCCGCCTTCGCGGCAGCGCTCGACGTGCGCAACGCGGTGACGCGGGCCACGGCGACCTGGTTCGATGACATCGACGTCCTGCTGACGCCAACGATGCCGGCCCTGCCTGAGCCGGTGGGCACCTATGCCGCCGGCGCGGCAACCATGGATGGACTGGACTGGACCGACCGCGTGTTCCGGCACTCGCCCTACACGCCGGCGTTCAACGTGGCGGGGCTGCCGGCGATGTCCGTGCCGCTATGCGTGGACGCGGCGAGCGGGCTGCCGATCGGCATGCAGTTCGGGGCGGCGTTCGCGGAGGAGGGGATGCTGTTCCGGCTGGCGGGGCAACTGGAACGGGAGATGGGCTGGGCGGGGCGCCGGCCAGCCGTCTGGGCTGGCGCGGCGCAGGCTTGATCGGCGATCAATACCCGTAACGGTTGTAACCGGGGTTGTAACCCTGGTTGTAGCCCTGGTCATAGCCCTGCTGGTACTCGACCTGCCCGTAACCCGCCGGTGCGGCCGGCGCGCACGGCACGTAGGCGCGCTGGTAGTTGCTGTAGCAGTAGCCCGGTGGCACCTGCGGGGCGGCGTAGGCCACCGGCTGCGGCGGCGCGTAGACCGGCGCCGGTGCAGCCACCACGGGCTGGCTGAAGACCGCCGCGCCGATGGCCAGCGCCGCGATGGCGCCCACCGCCAGCGCAGCCGCGGCGCCGTCCGACCCGCCGCCACCGTGATGGCGGCCGCGGGCCGACGCCGGCCCGGCGGCCAGCATGGCGGCGCAGAGAACGGCAATACCGGTGTAACGAATCGATTGGCGCATGTCGGGCTCCTTGTCGGCCGATGATCGGCCTTGCTCGATGGAAGCCATCATGCCCTGCGACGCATTACAGTGGGTTACGCGATGGTGAGCAGATGTTACGGCTGCAACATATGGCGCCGTGCCCGGAAGCGACCCCGCTTACTCGCTGGCTTCGGCCAGGAACCAGGCGCGGCGCTGGGCCTCGTCGATCCAGTTCTCGAGCAGGCTCGCCGTGGCCACGTCGCCGTGGTCGTCGCAGACGGCGTGGGCGTCGAGCATGATCGCGGCCAGTTGCAGATTGTCGGCGCGCAGTTCCGCCAGCATGTCGCGCGGGGCCACGCGGTCGGCATCGTTGTCACGCAGGCGCTGCTGGCGGGTGACATCGCCGATGGAGCGCAGCGTGGTGGCGCCGAGCTTGCGCACCCGCTCGGCAATGTCGTCGGTGATGGCGAAGATCTGCGCCGACTGCTCGTCGAGCATCAGGTGATAGTCGCGGAAGTGCGGGCCGGACATGTGCCAGTGAAAGTTCTTGGTCTTCAGGTAGAGCGCGAAGACATCGGCAAGCAGCGGGTTGAGGTGCGCCGCGATGGCGGCGACGCCCTTGGCGTCCGGGACGGACGTGGCGACGGTGGTGGCGGTGACGAGGGAGGGTGCGGGCATGGTGGCTCCTGGTTGTCAGGGGGTTCGGCCCGCCATGATCGGGCCACGCCCCGCGCCGGCGTTGCCGCCGGCCCCCGGAATTGTCGATAACGCACGTTGGCGCGCCGGGCCGGGGGCGGCCGGGCAGGCTGCCCGCCGAGCCGGACCAGACTATACATACATATAGTTCCGCCGCAGGGATGGGCCTCGTATCATGCCAGCACGCATCCCGGCAAGTCGGTCCGGGCCCGCTGCGTGTTTCAGTCCGGTCGAGGTAGTCGCTTTGCACAACAAACAATTATTGGCCATCGTTGACGACGACGACTCCGTGCGAGTCGCCACGTCGCGCCTGGTTCGCTCCCTGGGCTGGGAAGTCATCCTTTTCGACACCGCCACGGCGTTCCTGAACTCCGGCTGTGCCGCCGAGGTGGATTGCGTGATCTCCGATGTCCAGATGCCCGGCATCACTGGCATCGAGATGCATCGCCGGCTGACAGAAGCCGGCGTGCACGTGCCCGTGATCTTCATTACCGCGTTTTCCGTGGAAGCCACGCGCAGGCAGGCGATGAAGAACGGTGCACTTTCCTTCCTCAATAAGCCGGTGGACGGCGCCGCACTGCAGGCGTGCCTGGATCGGATCGGCAAGGCGGCGCCGAGCGCATAAGTGCCGTGCCCTGCGGTGCGTCACTTTTGCCACCCGCTATGTATAATTCCTGCGCACACATCCCGCGGGATCGATGGCACGTCCGTGCCCGATCGCACCACGACTGTGCAAGCGACCGCCCCGCAAGACTGCCGACGGCCAGCGGTAGTTGAAACCGCCGAAGTCCCCCCCGAGGAGCCACCCCGAGCATGTCCGAGCCAACCGCCGTGCACAGGCCGAAATCCGAGAATCCGCGCGCGCTGCTGACCCTGGCGGCCCTGCTGACGCTGGGGATTTTCCTGATCGATGTCCTGACGCCGCTGACGATTGCCGTCGCCGTGCTCTACGTGGTGGTCGTGCTGCTGGTGGCTGCCACCGGCTCGCAGCAGGCCACGCTGTATTCGGCCATCGGCTGCGCCGCGCTCACCATCTTCGCCTTCCTGTTCCAGCGCACGGTCACCGAGGACGCCGGCCCGCTGGCGCGCTGCGTGTTCAGCCTGCTGGCGCTGGCCAGCACCTCGCTGCTGGCCATGCGCAACCTCGCCAAGACCGCCCAGCTCCACGAGGAAATGCAGATCCGCGCCACGGCCGAGGCTGCGCTCGCACGCAGTGAAGCCTTCCTGGCCGAAGCGCAGCAACTGAGCCAGACCGGCAGCATCGCCATGCGCGTGCCCGGCGACACGATGACGTGGTCCGACGAGGCCTACCGGATCCTGGGCTACGACCGCACGGTGACGCCGGGTCCGGACCTGGTCCTGGCGCGCGCCTATCCTGAAGACCTGCCGCTGGTGATATCCGTGCGCGACCAGATGCGGCAGGGCGTGCACCTGATCGACGTGCGGCATCGGCTGCGCATGCCGGATGGCACGGTCAAGCACGTGCACCTGGTGTCGCGCCTGCGCGAGTCGGCGTCGGACTATACCGAGTACGTAGGCGCGCTGATGGACATCACCGCCGCCGTCCAGACTCAGCAGGCCTTGCAGCGCACCTCCACCGAACTCGCGCACGTGATGCGCATGACCACGCTGGGCGAGCTGGCGGCGTCCATCGCCCATGAGGTGACGCAGCCGATCGCGGCCATCGTCACCTGTGGGGACTCCGCGCTACGCTGGCTGAACCGGCCGCAGCCGGACGTCGCCGAGGCCACCCAGTCCATCGACCAGATGATCCGCGACGCGCGGCGCTCCAGCGACATCATCCGGCAGATCCGCTCGATGGCGCAGAAGCGCGATCCGGTCTACGCCGAGACCGCGCTGGACAGCCTGGTGCGCGAGTCGATCGAACTGATGCGCCGGGAGCTGCAGGATCACCATGTGGAGTCGGCGATCGACCTGGCGCTGCCGGACGCGATGATCTGCGGCGACCGCGTGCAGCTTCAGCAGGTGCTGATCAATTTGCTCCTGAACGCCGTGCAGGCGATGGAGGGCACCGGCCGCCCCCGCAAGCTTTGGGTCAACACCGCGCTGGCCGAGTCGCGCCAGGCGCAAATCACCGTGCGGGACGCCGGCAAGGGCATCGCACCGGAAGAGGCCGGGCGGCTGTTCAGCGCGTTCTTCACCACCAAGGCCGAGGGGATGGGCATGGGCCTGTCGATCTGCCGCTCCATCGTCGAGGCGCACGGCGGCCGCATCTGGGCCGACTCGCCACCCGAGGGCGGCGCGGCCTTCCACATCATGCTGCCGCTGCATCTCGCCGATGCACCGGACGGCGAATGCGCGGCCCTACGGCAGACCGCGGAAGCAGGGAGCGAACATGGGCAATGAGTCGGGCGCGGTCAACGAGGCGGCGAGTGGCGTGGTCTATGTGGTCGATGACGACGAGTCGATGCGGATTGCCGTGGCGATGCTGCTGCGCTCCGTCGGGCATCAGGTGCAGACGTTCGCCTCCGCGCAGGAATTCCTGGCGTGCGAGCGGACCGACGCGCCGAGCTGCCTGATCCTCGATGTCCGGCTCAAGGGCCAGAGCGGCCTCGCCGTGCAGGAGCAGATCGGCGCGGACCAGGTCAGCATTCCCATTGTCTTCATGACCGCCCATGGCGACATTGCCATGTCGGTCAAGGCGATGAAGGCGGGTGCGACGGACTTCCTCGCCAAGCCGTTCCGGGACCAGGACATGCTGGACGCCGTGAACAGCGCCCTGGCGCGCGACGCCCAGCGGCGCGTGGCCGATCAGTCGAGCGCGGACTTGCGCCAGCGCTTTGCCACGCTGACCCAGCGTGAGCGGGAAGTGATGGCACAGGTGGTGCGCGGGCTGATGAACAAGCAGATCGCGTCGAACCTGGGCCTGAGCGAGATCACGGTAAAGATCCACCGTGGCCAGGCCATGAAGAAGATGGGCTCGCGTTCGCTGGCCGACTTCGTGCTGAAGGCCGAAGCGCTCGGCATGACGCCGGCGGCTTCGCAGTAAGCCATCAGCGATCGCGTCAGACCGGCGCCCACGTCGAGATCAGGGCCGCCATGCCGCAGCAGGCGGTGCAGACACCAAGCCAGTAGCAGATCATCTTGCGTTCGCGTCGCGTGACGGCGACGGGGTAAGACACGTGCTGGGCGGACATGGTCGGGGTGTGGATGTGCATGATGGGCTCCGGGTGGGCAGGCCGGAGCATCGGCGTGCCGGATGCCTGTCGCGATGGCCCGCTGTCGGGGCATCGCAAGAGGCGGTCGCTGGGTGCGTGGGCCTGGACTCAGGCGTCCGACTTCTCGGGCGATGCCGAGACGCCGGTCAGGTCGCGCCCGGCCAGTTGCAGCGTGGCGGAGGCATTCGCGGGCTGGTCGAAGCGTGCGCCCTGGGTGTACGGGTCGCGCGGGGAATCGACACGGGCACCATCGGTGTAGGGGTCACGCGGCGAGCTGACGCGGGCACCATCGGTGTACGGGTCACGCGGCGAGCTGACGCTGGCGTGGGCCACGGAGGCGAGGCCGCCGAGGCTGCCCAGCACGAGCAGGGCGGTTGCGGAAACGATGCGTTGGGTGCGTGTGGTCATGGGAATCTCTCCATCAGTGAGGGTGCAGCTTTGGGTTTCCTGGCGGCTGCCGCGCATTGCTGGCTGCCTGGAATCAAGCTTAGAGACTCACGCCCCGAAAATCATTTGTACATCCGTCGCCGCCGATAGCGCATTCGTTGCGGGACCTCATCCTTAGGTTTAACTCGCCGCAACCCCGGCCACGACGGCCTGCGTGAGCAGGACGTCGGCGAGGATCATCGCGTCGGCATTGCGCGCACGCGGACGCTGCGGGCGGGGCTTGTAGATGGCATCGCCGGGCTCGATCTGGCGTCCACTCATCGCGCAGAAGCCCGCCACGCGCGCGAAGGCCGTGCCCCATTGCTGCTCGCCGTAGCGGCAGTGGGTGGCATCGTTCCACGACAGCACAGCGGTGTGCGAATCGGGCATGTCGATGATGCGGATCAGCACGCCGGCCAGATCCTGGCGACCGCAGCGCTGGTAGGACACGGGGCTGCCGGCCGGTTGGTCGGACTGCGCAAACAGCAGCCCGAGTGCCTGCTGCCAGGGGTCGGGGCGGTTGCGCGTGGGCGCAACCTGGTCTGTCACGAGGTTGTCTGCAAGCATGATGGGGCTCCGGGTTGAGGGCGACGGCTGCTCAGGCAGCCTTGCGCTCCAGGCTGCGTTTTACGCGCCAGTTGTAGGGGGTCTCGCCCACAAAGCGCTTGAACACGGTGGTGAAGTGAGATTGCGAGCGGAAGCCGCAATGCATGGCGACGTCGAGAATCGACTGGCCGCTGGCGCTCAGCAGCGACTGCGCATGTTCCACGCGCCGCCGCAGCAGGTATTCGTGCGGCCGCAGGCCGGTGGCGCGGCGGAACTGCGCCGCGAAGTGCATGCGGGTAAGGCCGGTGCTCTGCGCGATATCGGCCAGACCAATCGCTTCGGACAAATGCGCGTCGATGTAGTCCGTGGCACGGCGCAGGCGCCACGGCGGCAGCGGCGCCAGGCTGCCGCCCGGGGCCTCCGTCGCACCGGCCTGGAAATGCCGCGCCACGAGGCGCGAGACGATGGCCAGGCTCACGCTCTCGACGAAGATGCGGCTCGCGCCGGCGTCTTGCACCTGGGTCATCGCCAGGGCCTGGCCGAGCCGTTCGAGCGCCGGATCCTGCAGCAGCTTGGGCGAGTCGAGCACGATGTCGCCGGCATGGGGGCGATCGAACAGGTCGGCGTGGCATTCGGCCAGCACCGCCTGCGTGGCGTAGAGGTGGAGCACGTCGGCGGGCGCCTGGAAGGTGGCGCGCACCGGTACGCCCGGCGCGGTCACCTGCACGGCCCCGGCGGTGACCCGCCCATCCACCAGCGGCCGGCCCGCATGCACGAACGCCAGCGTGGTGCAGCGCAGGTTCATGGCGATGCAGTGGTGGGCGTCGGCGCCGGGATGGGAAACCTGGAACGGTTCGCTGGGCTCGAGCGTCCAGCGCGAGACCGGGATCTGGGCGCCCGTGTCGTGGGAAGGTGCGCGCCACTGCTGCTCGGCGCCGATGAGTCCTGGTGGCGCGGGTAGGCGGGCGGTACTGACCGGGAAGAGCGAAGCGTGATGCATGACGGCCCCTTTGAACTGAACGTTGAAGCGGTTCTGGGCCGCTAGACCCAGCATGGCTTCAAGGTATATCAGGCAAAGAAGGCCGAATAGCCCTACAAACGGTTGCGCACGGTGTCAAATGGTTTGCGCAACTCATACCTTGGTTTAGTCGGCGGGGGGCCGGCCACCAAGGGAAATGGGCTTCCGAAGAAGCAAAACGGGCTTCCGAGGAAGCCCGTCGCCCGCTAGATATTACGCGGTCTCATAAGGATATGCGTTCAGGCGCTGACGGGCGCGCCGCCCGCCGCCGATTCCTTGGCGAACAGGCGCTTGGACGTCGCCACATGACCGGCCAGCACCGGCCGCAGCACCACGATGGCCAGGAAGGCCGCCGTCAGGTCCATGCCGGCCACGGTGTAGAGCACCGTGGACCACGTGCCGGTGGCCTCCATCATCAGGTTGCCGATCGGCACGAACAGCGCGCCAATCCCCTTCGCCGTGTAGAGCACGCCGTAGATCTTGCCGATGTGCTTGGTGCCGAAGGCGTCGCCGGCCAGTGCCGAGAACAGCGAGTAGACCTCGCCCCAGGCCAGGAACACCACGGCGGACAGGATCAGGAACGCGTACGGGTTGCTGCCGAAGTACCCCAGCGCGATGATCCCGATGCCCTCCAGCGTGAAGGCGATCACCATCGTCTTCTCCCGGCCGATATGGTCCGAGATCCAGCCGAACATTGGCCGCGAGATGCCGTTCATGATGCGGTCCAGCATCAGCGCCAGCGGCAGGGCCGCCATCACGAAGAAGTGGAGATCGACCTTGAAGTCCTTGACGCCGAGGTCCTTGGCGATGACGCCAAGCTGGGCCACGGCCATCATGCCCCCCGTCACGACCAGGATGAACATGATGAACATCAGCCAGAACAGCCTGGTGCTCATGGCCTCCTTGAGCGTGTAGTCACGCGTGGCCTGGGCCAGTTTGTTCGACGCCCGGGTTTCCTGGCTACGCGGCGAACGCAGGAACCACGCGGCAACAAACGCGATGGAGCCTTGCAGCACGCCGAAGAAGAAGAACGTGTCCTGGAAGCCGGACGTCTCGATCATCGCCGCGATCGGCAGGATCGTGGCCGCCGAGCCCGCGCCGTAGCCGCCGGCGGTCAGGCCAACCGCCAGCCCGCGCCGGTCCGGGAACCATTTCAGGGCATTGTTGATACAGGTGGCATAGATCGACCCGACGCCAATCCCGCCCACCGCCGCGCCGAAGTAGAAGCCCGCCAGCGTGGTGGCCTGCGAGTTGATGATCCAGGCCGCGCCGATGAACAGTGCGCCGAACGCCACCATCAGGCGCGGGCCGAACTTGTCGATGAAGTAGCCCTCGATCGGCGCGAGCCAGGTCTGGACCAGCACGAACAACGTGAACGCCACCTGGATCTGCGCGCGCGGCCAGCCGTAGGTCTGCTGGATTTCCGGCACGAACAGCGTCCAGGCGTACTGGATGTTGGCCGTGGCGACCATACAGACGACGCCGAAGGCCAGCTGGATCCAGCGGGTCCGTTCCGATGCCTGCTGGTTCGGGGTGAGTGCGGCGGAGGATGGACTAGTCATGGCGCGCTCCCTGGGTGGTTTGTTGTGGCATGTTTTGTCTCCTGTTTCCTGGATGCGATGTGCGCTCGCGAAAAGGAATAAATCGTATGCCGGCCCATTTATCGATTGGGCGGTCAAATACAAAGTATGTGATATACCAGCGCAGCGCAAGATAAAGACGCAGCAGGGTTTTCACCAAATACAGTGATTATCGGAATCAATGCGGCTGGCTCAGATGAGGGACGAATCAATAATGGCAAAAAAAAATGCCCGCAGGCGTCCCGGCGGGCGGAGGCACGTTGCGTGACACCAGTCCGCAGCATGTAGTCGCAGTTATACGCACAAAATAAAGGGCGCGTACGTGGTTTTCCGCCAAATGACAAAAATGTAATGGAGATAATCCAGGCAGGGCGATGGATTAAATCGCAAATTGACGCGATGCGGAAAAATGAAAATACGTGGGAATAAGCGACGGGACGTCGCGCGGGAATAAATGCGGCCAGTCCGATTGATGGATTATCAGCGGGGATGAATCAGATTAACTCATGAATCCGCGCGGCAACGCGCGGCGGGGGCGAGGGAAACCTCAACCCCAGTGCCGCACCCGCCCGGTATCCACGTGCACGAAGTTGTCGCGCGTGTAGAGGCCCACGCCGCCGCCGCCCAGGGACACCGCCGCGTCGCGCAGGTCCGCCAGCGGCACGCCGGGCAGGCGGATGTCGATGGCCATGCCATCCATGTGCAGGCTGCGCCGGGCCACGCCACCGCCCCGGGTCTTGCGCAGGCGCTCATTGGTGACCGGGCTGCGGTAGCCGGAAATCACCTCGTACGCCTGCTCGGCGCCCAGCACGCCGCGCAGGTCGGAGAGCAGCCCGAACAGCTTCGGGTCGATGTTGCCCACGTCGCCCGAGTAGTGGTCGCGCAGGAAGCGGTTCAGCGCCTGCTGGGCGTCCGGCAGCACCTGATCGCCCATCGCGTAGACCAGCGAGATCTGCTCGCCGGTATGCGTATGCGAGAACGACAGCGCCCGCGCGCCCGGCACGCTGGCCAGCGCCAGACGCGGTACCGACAGCGCTGACAGACCCGCAGCTAGGGCCACACCGCCGGACTGGCGGAGGAAACGGCGACGGGCTGGCGTGTTGTTGGAATGCGTCATGGCGAAGGGGGCGAAGGGGGCGATCCGCAAAACCGGGAGGTCAGGAAGGACGCGCGGCGCTCGCGGCAGCATCGGTCGTGGGGCTTTGCCGCCGCACGGCACGCTGCTGTAGCGCCTGATCGAGCACTTTGTCCTGCCCGTAAATGTCAGCGAGGAAGTATACCCGGCCATCGGCCCGCGCAATCGCCGTGCCGTAGGCCAGCACCACTGGCAACGGCGCCTGCAGTGACACCGTGTTCGAGCTGCCCTTGGTCATGGCCTGACGGATGCGCGCCTCGGTCCAGTCCGGCTTGTCCTGCAGGACGAACTCGGCGAGTTCGACCGGCGCCTCCACCCGGATGCAGCCATGGCTGAAGTCGCGCCGGTCGCGCTGGAATAGCTGCGGCGAGGGCGTGTGATGGAGGTAGATGTTCTGGTTGTTCGGAAACACGAACTTGATGTCGCCCAGCGCGTTCAGCGGCCCAGGCCGCTGGCGGATGCGCATCTTGCCGGCCAGCACCGCGCTCAGGTTGGCCTCGTTCAGCGTCGGCACGGCCGTCGTGCCGGACACGAACTCGAAGCCCTGCCGCGTGAAATAGCCCGGATCGCGCCGGAAGTGCGGCACCAGTTCGGCCCGCGCGATGGAGGGCGGCACGTTCCAGTAGGGGCTGAACTCGATGTAGCGCATGTCCTCCTCGAACAGCGGCGTGCGCGTGTCCAGCGCCTTGCCGACGATGACCTTCATCTCCAGCCGGATGTCGAGCTTGCCGTCGCGATAGTCATAGGCGCGCAGCACGAATTCCGGCACGTTGACCACGATCATGCGCGGGCTGTCGGCCAGCGGGGTCCAGCGCAGCCGCTCCATGGTCAGCGCGATCTGCCTGACGCGTGCCGACGGGGGCGTATTCAGCTGGGCCAGCGTGCCCTTGCCGATCACCCCATCGGCGGTCATCCCATGACGAGACTGGAAGGTCTTCACGGCCTCCACCAGCGCGCCCTTGTAGCCGTCCGGTGCGGGCGTGCCTGCCGGCAGGTCGCCCAGCGCCGCCAGCCGTTGGGCCAGTTGGGGCAGGGCGCTGTAGGGCTGCCCCGGCGTCAGCTTGCCGCCGGGCGGCGCGGGCAGCGGTGCATTCCACAGCGGCTCGGCGGCCAGCGCGCGATAGCGGGCCAGCGCCGTGCGCAGCGTGCCATAGAGCGGGAACGCCGGCGGCGCTTCGCGAATCGCATCGGGCAGCCGGTTGGCGGCCAAGGCGGCGCGCAGGGTGGCGTCCGGGTCGAACGGCTTTTCCTTCGAGACATCGAAGCCCGCATGCACCTTGCGCGGATCGACGCGCCCCCGGTGCAGATCGGACAGATAGTGTTGCATCGACTGGGTCAACGCCCCGTCGATACGCTCCACGGCTTCCGGCGCCAGCGCGGGTCCGGCAGCGGCCTGCGTGACCATGCGGCCCAGCGACTCGGCATCGTAGTCCTGGGCCTCGAGCCCATCGGCGCCCGCATCGCTCAGTGCCGTCACGGCCTGCCGCGCGGCCTGCGTTGGCTTGCCATCGACAAACCAGAGCGGCTCCGCCCACGCACTGGCCGCGCCGCAGAGCAGCCACGCCACGCAGGTCGCGGCAAGGCGGTAGCGGGCACGGGAGGGGGAAGGGGCGGGCGGGATCGGCGGCGTTACGGCAAATGTCATCGTCATTGGCATGGGCGAGTGCATTGCGGGAACGGGGTATCGTACCCGATCGCCATGCGACGGTCGCTCACCCGGACGGCAATCTCCTCGTCGTGCGTGACCAGCATGAGTGCCGCGCCGGTGTCCGCGCAGGCTTCGAGGATCAGCGCCAGGGTGTCCTGCTGCGTTACCGGGTCCAGCCGCGAGGTGGGTTCGTCGGCGAACAGGAAGGCGGGCGTCAGCAGTAGCGCACGCAGCAGCGCAAAGCGCTGGAGTTCGCCGCCAGACACCGCACCCGGCCGGCGCGCGAGCAGGTTCGGCGCCAGTTTCAGCCGCTTGAGCAGCGGCGCGATGCGCGCCCGGTCGATCCGGTGCAGCGCGGCCAGATCCTCCAGCGCGCGGCCAATGCTGGCATGCGGGGCGAACGCGCCGGCCGGGTCCTGATAAAGTTTTTGATAGCGCACTTTTGCGATCCCATCCGGCCGATGTACCGCGCCGCCGTCCGGTGCGACCAGCCCGAGCAGCACGTTGCCGAGGGTCGATTTGCCGCTGCCGCTGGGCCCGGTGACCGCCAGTCGCTCGCCGGCGTGCAGGGTCAGGTCGAGGGAACGGAACAAGGTCCGGTCGCCGAATTGCTTGGTCACGCCGCACGCGCGCAGGATGTCATCGCCACCGGGCGACGGGGCGGTCAGCGGCGGCCAGTTCGCTGGCTCGGCAGCCACCAGCGCGCGCGTATAGGCATGCCCGGGCGCACCGAGGACCGCCGCGGCGTCTCCCCGTTCGACCAGCTTGCCGTCGAGCATGACCGCCACATCGCCGCCCAGCGCACGGGCCACGGCGATGTCGTGCGTGATCGTCAGCAGCGCGCATCCTTCGCCGAGCGCCGCCTGCAGCCGGGCCACCAGTTCATCGCGCCAGACGCGGTCGAGGCCTTTGGTGGGCTCATCGACAATCAGCACCGGCGCGCCGCCCGCCCGAGTGATGGCGAAGGCCACCCGCTGCGCCATGCCGCCGGACAGCGTCGTCGGCCACGCCTGCGCCGCGTGCGCCATGCCCAGCCCGTGCAGGTCGTGCAAGGCCCGGCGCCACGCCTGCGCGTTGCCGATCCCGGCCAGCGCATGTGTCTCCGCCAGTTGCCGGCCCACCCGCATGGTTGGATCGAGCGCGAACCACGGCTCCTGCGGCAACAGCGCCAGTTGTCGGCCCCACATCGCCCGCCGCGTGGCGGGGTCGGCGGCGTCGCAGCGGCGGCCATCGACCGTGAGGGTGCCGCCCGCGCGCAGGCCGCGCGGCAGCGTGCCCATCAGCGCATGCGCCAGCAGGCTCTTGCCGGAGCCGCTTTCGCCGAGCAGCGTCAGGGCGCGTCCGGCCTCCAGCGTGAACGACACCGGCGCAAGCAGCTGGCCGTCGGCGCTGTCCACGGTCAGCGCATCCACGGCCAGCAGGGGATGGGTGTCGATGCGGGTCATGCGTCGGCCTCCGCCGGCGCGCCGGTCGATACCAGCACCAGCCCCAGGATGGCGATCCCGAGCAGCAGGATCGGCCAGGCGATGATCCACGGCGCCTCCGCCGCATAAGGGAGCAACTCGGTCATCATCAGCCCCAGTTCAGCCGCCGGCGGCTGCGCGCCCAGGCCGACGAAGCCCATCGCCGCCAGCGCCAGCACCGCCGCGCCGGCGCCAAAACTCATCAGCGTGGCCAGCAGCGGCGCCAGCTCGGGCAGCAGATGCCGCCGCACGATATAGCCGGGACCGAAGCCGAGCAGCCGCGCCGCTTCCACATGATGGCTGGCCAGTACCACGCGCGCCGTGGCCCGCGTCACGCGGTAGTACTCGACCCACAGCACCAGCGACAGGCCGACATAGAGCGGCCAGTAGTCGCCCGGCGCGAACGCGCTCAGCAACAACACCAGCAGCAGGCCCGGCAGCGCCAGCACCGCGTCCGCCACGGCGCCGGTCAGGCGCTCGGTCCAGCCGCCGCGCCACGCGGCCAGCAGGCCGAGCAGCGTGCCCGGCACGGCGGCAGAGGCCACGCTCAGCAGCGCCAACCCGAGCGAGAGCCGCGCCGCGCTCGCCAGCCGCGCCAGCATGCTGCGGCCCAGATGGTCGGTGCCGAGCGGCTCGGCCAGTTGCGGCACCTGGAGAATGCCGTAGAGGTTCTGCTCGAACGGGGCGCGCGGCGCCAGCCAGGGGCCGACGATGGCGAACAGCGCCAGCATCAGCAGCAGGGCGGCGCCGGCTTTGCGGCGGGGATGCCAGGTCATCGGCCCCTCCCGATGCGCACGCGCGGATCGATCGCCGCGCAGGCCAGATCCACCAGCGTATTGAGCGCCACGAACAGCAGTCCCATGACCAGCGCCGTGCCCTGGATCATCGGCACGTCCCGCCCGAAGATCGCGTGAACCAGCGCATGGCCGATGCCGGGCCATGCGAACAGCGTCTCGATCACCACCACGCCCTCCACCAGAAAGACCAGTTGCACGCCGAGGTAGGCCACCAGCGGCACGGCGGCATTACGCACGCCGTGGCGCAGCAGCGCGGCCCGGTCAGAGAGCCCCTTGGTGCGCGCGAACAGGAAATACGGCGAGGCGGTCACCGTGGCCATCGCATCACGTGCCACGCGCATCGCCGTGGCGGCGAGGCCCAGCCCCAGCGTGAGCGCCGGAGCGATCAGCGAGCCGTGCGCGGCATCGCCGCCGGCTGGAATCAGGCCGAGTTGGACCGCCAGCACGGCCACCAGCACGATGCCGAGCACGAACGGCGGCAGCGCGCGCAGCAGCACGGACAGCCACAGCGTCAGCCGGTCCAGCCGGCCAGCGGGCCGCAGACCCGCCGCGAAGCCGAGCGGCACGGCGATGGCGCACGACACCGCCAGCGCCGCCAGCGCCAGCGACAGCGTATGGCCCAGTTGATGGGCGATTTCGGCGGCCACCGGCGCGCCCGTCACCGCCGAGACGCCCAGGTCCATCCGCAGCAGGTGCCCCCACCACGCCACGAGGCTCTCGAACCACGGCAGGCCGAGTCCCAGCTCCATGCGCACCGCTTCGGCGGCCTGCGCGGTGACCATGTCGTAGCCATAGCGGCCGGCGGCGATCCGGAACGCCATGTCGCCGGGCAACAGCCGCATCATCAGGAAGCTCACCGTGCCGACCAGCGCAGCCACCACGAGCGCCTGCACGCCACGCTGGAGCACGATGCGGCCAAGCTGGCGCGTGGTGTCGCGCCGGAGGGTGGCGGTAGGCACGGCCACCGGGTCGGCGCCGGGCAACGCGGCGCGGGTCAGGTTTTCCATTGCAGTTGCGTCAGCCGGTAGGAACGTTCGAAGGGATCGATGGACACCCCAGCCAGCCGGGGGCTGGCCGCCAGCGTCTGGCGATACCAGACCACGGGGATCAGCGGCATCGCGTCGTGCAGCGTGTCCGCCACCTGCCGACGCAGCGCCTCGGCGCGCGGGCCTTCCGGCGTGGACGGCAACGCGGCCAGCGCGGCCGTCACCGCCGGCGAAGACCAGCGCATCGGCCCCCAGTCCCCGCCCTGGACCGCGAAGTCCTGCGCCACCGCACCGAAGGCGTCCGGCACCACGCCGAAGTTGCGCGCCAGCAGGCCCACTTCGAGCGTGCCGTCGCGATGCCCGAACGGAATGTCGCTCGAATTGCCCACCGCTACGCGCACCGTCACGCCCACCTGCCGCCACTGCTCCTGGATGGCGGCGGCGATGACCGGCAGCTCGGGCCGGTCCGGGAAGGTGCGCAGCGTCAGCGCGAGCCGATCCGGGCCGCGCTGCAGGACGCCGTCGGCATCGGGCCGGAAGCCGGCCTCGGCCAGCAGGCCGCACGCGGCGGCAGGGTCGTAGGCCAGCGCAGGGAGTCGCGGATCGTGCCAGCCGGGCAGCGCGGGCGGGAACAACTGGCCTGCTGCCAGTGAAGGATCACGCAGGATGGCGCTGGCGATGCCGCGCCGGTCCAGCGCCAATGCCAGCGCGCGGCGCACTCGCACATCGGCCAGCAGGGGATGGCTGGCATTGAGCTTCAGCAGCGTGGTGCGGGGAACGGTCACGGCATGCACGGCCACGGCGCGGCCACGCTGGAGCCGTGCGATGCTGCCCGGGTCGAGCCCATAGGCCAGCTGGGCTTGTCCGGCCTCGGCCATCAGCGCGCGCATCTCGGCGCGGCCCACTGACAGATACTCGGCCCGCGTCACGGCTGGCCGGGCGCCGTGCCATCCGTCGAACGCTTCCACGGCGAAGTGCTGCGGCGGCGCGAGTTCGGTCACGCGGTACGGGCCCGATCCGATGATCGCGCGCACCGTGCCGTCGGCGCCGAGCGAGGCCGGCGCCAGCACCTGCGTGCTGCTATGGGAGAGCAACGCCGGCAGGGGGGCGAAGGGGCGCGTGAGCCGGATGCTTACCGCACCGGTTTCGGCATCGATCCCCGCGATCGGCGCCGCAGCCAGCACCCCGGCGGCATGGCGGGCGCGTCCGAGGGCGGCGACCACATCGGCGGCCATCACCGGCGTGCCGTCATGGAAACGCGCGCCCGGCCGCAGCGCGAAGCGCCATTGCAGGCCGTCTGGCGACATCTGCCAGCCGGCCGCCAGCCCCGGTACCGGCACGCCGGCCGGGGCGTAGTCGACCAGCGTCTCGGTGACCTGCATGCGCGAGAACAGGTAGCCGTTGCGCAGCGGATCGAGGCTGGACAGCTCCCACGGCCCGATCACGCGCAAGGTCGGCCGCGGCTGCGCGAACACGGCTTTCCCCGCGCCCACCGTCGACACAATCGGTGCCGCCAACGCAGCCTTCAGCAGCCGCCTGCGCTTCCCAATGTTCCCCATGGCGTCAGTAGCTGAGCCGCAGGCCCAGCCGCACCGTGCGGCCCGCGCCCGGCAGCACCCAGACGCTGCTGTAGGAACTGGCGTACCAGGTCTTGTCGAACAGGTTGTCCACGTTCAGCGTCACGCGCACGGTCTTGCTGTACTGCCAGTAGGCCAACAGGTCTGCCAGCGTGTAGGCGGGCAGCGAGAAGCTGTTCTGCGCATCGCCTGACCGTTTGCCGACGTAGCGCACGCCGCCGCCCACGCCGTAGCGCTGGCCGATGGGCGCAGCGTCCTCGTAGACCGCCATCAGGCTGCCGCTGGTGCGCGGGATGTTGAGCAGCGGCGTGCCGACGGGCAGCGTGCTGTCCTCGGTGATCTCGGCGTCGGTATAGGCCAGGTTGCCGCTCAGGCGCCAGTGCTTGCCGAGCTGCCCGGCCACGTCCAGTTCCACGCCCCGGCTGCGCGCCTCGCCGGCGGCCACCGAATAGGACGGATCGACCGGGTTCGCGGTCAGCACGTTGCGCTTGCGGATCTCGTACACCGCCAGCGTGCCGCCGATGCGGCGGTCGTCGCTGTCCACCTTCACGCCGGCCTCCACGGCGCGGCCGTGCTCGGGCGAGAACGCGTTGCCTGCGGCGTCGCTGCCGGCGTTGGGCCGGAACGAGCGGCTGGCGTTGGCGAACAGCGACACGTTGTGGCTGGCCAGATAGGTCAGCCCCACGCGCGGCGACACCGCCGTCTGGTGCTGGCTCGTCTCCGTGCCGCGCAGCCGGTTGTCGAGCGACTGGTTGAACGTATCGAAACGCACGCCCGCCAGCAGCCGCCAGCGCTCGCCCAGCCGCAACTGGTCCTGCGCATAGAGGCCGAGGCTGGTCTGGCGCTCGTAGGTGTCGGTGTTGGGGGCCAGCGCGGGCGGCGTCTGGCCGTACACGGGCTGATAGATGTCGATGGCGTAGGGCGCGGCGGCGCTGGGGTTGCGCCGCAGCTGCACCTGCGTATTGGCGAAGCGGTAGGTGTCGATGCCGACGATCACCTCGTGCCCGACTGGTCCGGTGGTGAACTTGCCGGTCACATCGGCCTGCAGCGACACATCGTCGGACTGGTAGTCCCGATAGCGCCGCTGCCGCGTCAGCGTACGGTTGTCCGCCTGCAGCGCGCTCGCCTCGGTCGAATAGCCTTCCAGGCTGCCGCCGCGATAGGCCACGGCCAGCCGGCCCTTCCAGTCGGGCGAGAACTGGTGCTCCACACTCAACTGGTGCGACTGGCTGTCCAGCCGCATCGCGCCGTCATTGGGCTCGCCCAGAAAGCGCGAGCGCGGCACCGCGCCGAGCCGTCCCTGCACCGCCACCACGCCACGGTCCAGCGGCGTGGTGAAGCGCTGGAATTCGCCCGCGTACTGGACGATGGTGTCGGCGCCGAGCATCCACGTCAGGGACGGCGCCACCAGATAGCGCTGGCTGTCGATGAAGTCCCGCGTGCTGCCCTGGTGGTCGGCCACGGCCACCAGCCGGCCTGCCAGCGTCTCGGTAATCGGCCCGGTGAGGTCGGCGGCGGCGCGGTAGCCGTCGCGGCTGCCCACCTCGAGATCGTAGGTCTGGCCGGGCTGGAAGCGCGGCTGCTTGGTGACGATGTTGAGGCTGCCGCCGGGCTCGCCGCTGCCATAGAGCGACGAGGTCGGCCCCTTCAGCACCTCCACGCGCTCGATGGTGGCGGCATCGCGCGGGGCGGTGAAGCCCCGGTTTGCCGTGAAGCCGTTGACCAGATAGGCCGCGCCGGTGTTCTCGTTGCCGGAGAAGCCGCGGATCGCGTAGTTGTCCCACAGCCCGCCGAAGCTGTTCTGGCGCGCCACGCCGCTCGCGTAGTCGAAGGTCTGGTCCAGCCGCGTGGCGCCGATATCGTCCAGCAGCGCGCGCGGCAGCACCCGCACGGACTGCGGCACCTCGCGCAGCGGGGTCTCGGTCCGCGTGGCACCGCTGGCCAGCGCCGGCGCGTAGGCGTCGTCCGCCTGGCTGACTACGGATACCTCGGGCAGGAGCGGGGCGTCGTCGGCCTCGGCGGCAGTGGCGGCCATGGCGGTGGTCGTGACAAGCGCGGCGTAGCGCAGCCGGTGGCGGCGAGCGGAAAAATAACGAGTTCGCATCGGAAAAGATGGTCGGCGAGGGAAAAGGGACAACTTCCTTTTTGCAACAGGGTTGCATTATAGGGAAATTTGCGACGGATACGCCACCACTTTTTCCGCAGATCGACATGCGGAACGATTGCAACAAAACTATTGAAAAGGCGACCGAAAAGATTGACTTCGGCCACGCAGGCCGGCGGCGTAGGCTGTGCGGATCTTTATCCCAACCGCCCCCATGCCCGAGCTGGCCGACCTCGTCACGCCTTCGCCGCCCTCGTGGATGCCGCAGACCACTGGCTGGCTCGTAGTGGCGTTGATCCTCCTGGCCGGCCTTGCCTGGCTGGGCTGGCGCGCCGGGCGGCGCTGGTATGCCAATCGGCATCGACGCGCGGCGCTGGTGGAGTTGTCGCGCTGGACGCCCCAACTGGCTGGCGACGATCGCACCCGGGCCCAGGCCCTGCTGGGGCTGGCCGAACTGCTCAAGCGGGTGGCTTTGGCCGAATGGCCGCGCGAGGCCGTCGCGCCCTTGTCCGGCGCCGGCTGGCACCAATTCCTCCACGCCCACGCGGGCACGGCCGCCGACGCGGTGCCCGGGCTCGCCGCGCTGGTCGATGACGCCGAGTACCGGGGCGCCACCGTGCTGGCCGCGTGGCCGCCGCAACAGGCCCATGCCACAGCCGATGCCTGCCGCCGGTGGATCGCCGCCTACCGTCGGGATAGCCGGGATAGCCGGGATAGCCGGGACTCGCCGCCCAACCGCCAATGATCGTCTTCGCCTATCCGTGGCTGTTCGTGCTGTTGCCCCTGCCGCTGCTGGTCTGGTGGCGGCTGCCGCCGTACCGGGAGCGCAGCGCCTCCGTGCGACTGCCGTTCTTCGAGGAAGTGGCCGATGCGGTCGGCCTGAAGCCGGCCACCGGCGCCCACGTGCCGCGCCGCAACCTCGTCCAGCGCGTATTGGCCCCGATTGCCTGGGCGCTGGTGGTCACGGCGCTGGCCCGGCCGCAGTTCCTGGAGCCCCCTCTATATAAGAAGGAGCCCGTGCGCGACCTGCTGGTGGCGCTGGACCTCTCCCAGTCGATGGACACCCGCGACTTCCGCGATACCGCCGGTGCGCTGGACACCCGCGTGCATGCCGTGCGCCAGGTGGTGGGGGATTTCGTCGCCCACCGCCCCGGCGACCGCATCGGCCTCATCGTCTTCGGCGACGCCCCGTACCCGCTCGCCCCCTTCACGCTGGACCACGCGCTGGTGCGCACGCTGATCGCGGACATGGTGCCCGGCATGGCCGGCGCCAGCACGGCGCTGGGCGATGCCATCGGCCTCGGCATCAAGCTGTTCGACAACAGCCACGCCGCGGAGAAGGTGATGATCGTGCTGACCGATGGCAACGACACCGCCAGCCGCATGCCGCCGGCGCAGGCCGCCGAGATTGCGCGCACGCGCGGGGTGGTGGTGCATACGATCGGCATCGGCGACCCGGCGGCCACGGGCGAGGCCAAGGTCGATCTGGATATGCTCAAGCGCATCGCCGGTAGCACGGGCGGGCGCTATTTCTTCGGCGCCGACCAGAACGCGCTGGCGGCGATCTACGCCACGCTGGACCGCGTCACCCCGCATCAGGAAAAGACGCTGAGCTGGCGCCCGCGCCGTGAGTTGTTCATGTGGCCGCTCGGCGTGGCCGTGTTGATCGTGCTGGGCTACCAGCTGGCGATGGCCGCCTACGCGCGCTGGACCTTCCGCGCCGCCCCACGCGCCTCCCGGGAGCCTGCCGCATGAGCGCGCTGTTCGAATCGCTCGCCCAGTTCCACTTCCTGCGCCCGTGGTGGCTGCTGCTGTTGCTGGCCGCCGTGTGGCTGCCGTGGGCGGTGGGGCGGCAGGGGGATGTGCGCCGGCGCTGGCGCGGCACCATCGCCCCGCATCTGCTCGATGCCCTCGTGGTGGGCGAGAAGCGCCGCCGCGCAGTGCGCCCGGTGCATGGGATTGCCGCGCTGCTGGCGCTGGGCGCCATCGCGCTGGCCGGCCCCACCTGGGAGCGCGAGCGCCCGCCGTTCCTGGCTGACAAGGCGCCGCTGGCCATCGCCATCGACCTCGGCACGACCATGGACGCCATCGACGTCAGCCCCACCCGTCTGGAGCGCGCCAAGCTCAAGGTCAAGGCGCTGCTGGCGCACCGCGACGGCGGCCGCACGGCGCTGTACGCCTACGCCGGCTCCACGCATATGGTCCTGCCGCTGACGGACGATGCGGACCTGCTCCAGACCTTCGTTGATGCGCTCCAGACCCGCATCATGCCGGTGCCCGGCAAGGACACCGCGCTGGCCGTGCGCACCGTCGACACGGCGCTGGCCAAGGAGCCGGTGCCCGGCACGATCCTGTTGCTGACCGATGGCGTGGAAGGCGGCGCCGCCAAGGCGATACAGGCGCAGCACGGCAGCCGGCGCACGCAGGTGGTGGTGCTCGCCATCGGCACGGCGGAGGGCGGGCCGCTGCGCGCGGGCGACGGCGCCGCGCCCGGGCTCGATGCCGATGGCCTGCACGCGCTGCGGGACAGCGGTATCCCGGTGGCCACGCTGACCACGGACAGCGACGCCGATGTGGCCTGGGTGCAGCGCCACGTGCAATCGCATGTGGAGCAGACCCACGCCAGTGACACGCAGCGCTGGCGCGACGCCGGCTGGCCCCTGACCATCCCCATCGCGCTGCTGGCCGTGCTGTGGTTCCGGAAGGGCTGGTCCGTGCGATGGGTCGCCGGGCTGGCCGTGGCGATGGCGCTTGGCGCGCCGCCTGCGCCTGCACAGGCTCAGGCTCCAGCCCAGGCCGAAGAGAAATCATGGACCTGGGCCGACCTCTGGCTCACCCCCGACCAGCAAGGCCGGCGCGCGTTCGAACGTGGCGATTACGCTATCGCCGCGCAGCGCTTCACCGATCCGATGTGGCGCGGCGTGGCCTACTACCGCAACGGCCAGTACGCGGAGGCCGCGCGCGCCTTCGGGCAGGTCAACACGACGGATGGCCAGTTCAACCTCGGCAACGCGCTGGCGCGGCAGGAAAAATATAAGGAAGCCTCGGCGCGCTATCGGCTGGTGCTGCAACAGCGTCCCGGCTGGCAGCCGGCGCAGAAAAACCTCGCGCTGATGACGCAGATGCTGGCGCGCAAGCCGCCCCCGCAGAGCGACGAGGAGTCGCCCGACATCCCGCCAGACAAAATCGTCGACGACCCGAGCAAGCCCCCACCGCCGCCCAGCGACCAGACCCAGCAGATGGGCCGCGTGCAGCAGAACGCCGAGATGTGGATGCGGGCGATCCAGACCTCGCCCACGGAGCTGCTGGCGCGCAAGTTCGCGCTGCAGGAGGGCAAGCCATGAGCGGGTGCCGGATGCGTCACGCCGTGGGCGTGGTCCTGCTGTGTGCCGCTACGTTCGCCCACGCGGCCGGGCCCGCTGTGCACGTGAAGGTGGTCGGGCCGCAGCCGGTGGTGGCGGGCCAGTCGGTGCAGGTGGAAGTCACCGTGCTTGCGCCGAATTTCTTCCTGTCCGCGCCGGCCTTCCCGGTGCTGCAGATCCCGGGCGCGGTGGTGACCATGCCCGACGACCGTGGCATCAACTCCACCGAGACCATCGACGGCGCCAGCTTCGCGGGCATCCGCAAGACCTACGTGGTCACGCCGCAGGGCGCCGGGGACTTCGCGTTGCCGCCCATCGAGTTCCGCTTCACCCACGCCGGGAGCGATGGCAAACCGCAGACGGCTACCGTCACGCTGCCGCCGACGACGATCCACGCCAGCGGGCAGGCGGGAAAGAGCGGGCAGGGCACGGCGACGCTTCCGGCTGGCGCGCTCCAGGTGACCCAGCAGTTCGACAAGCCCATCGACGAGAACAGCAAGCTGCGCGCCGGCGACGCACTGGTGCGCACCATCACCATCGTCGCGCCGGGCACCCCAGCGATGATGATCGCCCCGCCGGCCCCGCCCGCCCTTCAGCCGCCGCGCGGCGTGCGCCAGTTCCGTGCCGATCCGGTCCTGCAGGACGACGCCTCCGGTGGGCGCCGCATCGAAACCATTACCTATGTGTTCGAGGACAGCGGCCGCCACACCTTGCCGGCGGTGCCAGTGAGCTGGTACGACGCCGCCACGGGAAGGCGCGCGGCCTCGACGGCCCCGGCGGTGACCGTGAACGTGGCGCGCGCGGCACCCGGGCTGGGGCTGTCGCCGTCGGGCGGGCTGGCATGGCGCCCGCCGGCCTGGCTCGACGAGGTCGACTGGCGCATGACCGGCGCCATCGTCCTCGCGGTGCTGGTGCTGGGCTACGGGATCTGGCGATGGCGTAGGGGGCACGGTGCCGTCAGTGCCGCATGGCGCGCCCGCTGGCATCGCACCACGGAGACGTGCAGCAACCTCTGGCACCGCTCCGGCCTGCCGCCGCTGAATCCCGGCCAAGGTCCCGGCCAGGACTAGTTCTTTTCCGAAATCATTCAGATCGCACAAAAAAAGTTTGCATTCCTTTCGCTGCATGGAGCCTGCAAACTCCTCAGTGTTCACTGAAGTGCACTGGACGAGGGGTGGCATGTCACAGGGGCAGCGAGGGAAAGCTAAGTTGGGTGCGAAGGTGGCCCACGAATCCACATGGCGCGGCCGACTCTGGCTGGTGGCCCTGGCGGGCGCGATGGCGCTGGCTGGCGCGGGTGGCTCGTACTGGTATGCCTCGCGCAGCGGTCCAGGCGCGGGTGCGGGTGCATCGGCCGTCAAGTCGGGCGATGGCATCAGCGGGCCGCTCGGCATGGTCCATGTGCCCGGCGGCGAGTTCCTGATGGGCAGCGACCACAAGATGGCCCAGCCCAATGAACGTCCGGCCCACAAGGTGCGCGTGCCGGGCTTCTGGATGGACCAGCATCACGTCACCAATGCCGAATTCCGCAAGTTCGTCACCGCCACGGGCTACCTGACCACGGCCGAGCGCGCGCCTGACTGGGAGACCATGAAGGTCCAGCTTCCGCCCGGCACGCCGCGTCCGCCCGATAGCGCGATGGTGGCCGGCGCGATGGTCTTCGTCGCCACCAACGGCCCGGTGCCGCTGCGCGAGAACTGGCGCTGGTGGCGCTTCGTGCCCGGTGCGGACTGGCGCCATCCCACCGGCCCCGGCAGCAGCATCGAGGGCAAGGACGATCATCCCGTGGTGCAGGTGTCCTATGAGGACGCCGAGGCCTACGCCAAATGGGCCGGCAAGCGCCTGCCGACCGAGGCCGAATGGGAATTCGCGGCGCGCGGCGGGCTGGAGCAGGCCACCTACGCCTGGGGCGACCAGTTCGCGCCGGATGGCCGCCAGATGGCCAACGTCTGGCAGGGCCAGCAGGTGCAGCCGTTCCCGGTGGTCAGCGCCAAGGCCGGCGGCGCGGCGGGCACCAGCCCCGTGCGCACCTTCCCGGCCAACGGGTACGGGCTCTATGACATGACCGGCAATGCGTGGCAGTGGGTGGCCGACTGGTATCGCGCCGACCAGTTCCGCCGCGAGGCCGCCGAGATGAAGACCGTGGTGCTCAACCCGGCCGGCCCCCGTGACTCCTGGGACCCGAGCGAACCCGGCGTGCCCGTGAAGGCGCCCCGGCGCGTCACGCGCGGCGGCTCCTTCCTCTGCAACGAGGACTTCTGCCTGAGCTACCGCCCCAGCGCGCGGCGCGGCACGGACCCGTACACCAGCATGTCGCACCTCGGCTTCCGGCTCGTGATGGATGACAGCCGATGGACAGCCCTGCGCAAGCAGCCCGCCACGGCGATGCAGCCCCCGCCCCAGGACAGCGCGATGCCCCTGTCCGCCCAACTTTCCTCAACCGGAGTCAATCGATGAACGCGAAAGGACTTCCCTCGCAGCGGGCTACGGCGCGCCGCTGGCAACTCGCGGCCACGGCCGTCGTCGCGGCGCTCGCGATAGCGGGCTGTAAGCGGGCCGATGAGAACAAGCCTGCCGAGACGCAGGCCCCGGCCGCCCCGGCTGCTCAGGCCCCGGCCCCGGCCCCGGCAGCGCCGCCGCCCGTGACATCGACGACACCAGCCCCCACCACCCCCGTCCCGGCCACCGCCCCGGCGCAGGGCGCCTCGCCGGTGGCCGCCGCCCCGGCTGGCGCACGCAGCGGCAAGCCCAACATCGTCGTGATCTTTGGCGACGATGTTGGCCTCGGCAACGTCAGCGCGTTCAGCCACGGCGTGGTCGGCTACAAGACGCCGAACATCGACCGCATCGCCAAGGAAGGGATGATGCTGACCGACTACTACGCCGAGAACAGCTGCACGGCGGGCCGCTCCACCTTCATCACCGGACAGACCGTGTTCCGCACCGGGCTCTCCAAGGTGGGCCTGCCCGGCGCGCCGGTGGGCCTGCAGGACCGCGACATCACCATCGCCCAGGCCCTCAAGCCGCTGGGGTACAACACCGCGCAGTTCGGCAAGAACCACCTGGGCGACCAGGACCGCTTCCTGCCCACCAAGCACGGCTTCGACGAGTTCTTTGGCAACCTGTACCACCTGAACGCCGAGGAGGAACCCGAGCGCCCGTACTGGCCCAAGGACAACCCCGACTTCCTCAAGTACTACAACCCGCGCGGCGTGATCCACAGCACCGCGGACGGCAAGATTGAGGACACCGGGCCGCTGAACCGCAAGCGCATGGAGACCATCGACGACGAAACCACCGGCGCGGCGATCCAGTACATCCAGAAGCAGGCGCAGGGGGACAAGCCGTTCTTCCTGTGGATGAACTTCACGCGCATGCACCTGTTCACGCACGTGCGCCCCGAGTACCGCGGCAAGGCCGGGCTGGGCGGCGGCCACGAGTACGCGGACGGCATGTGGGAGATGGATCAGAACGTGGGCAAGCTGCTCAAGTCGATCGATGACGCCGGCATCACCAACAACACCATCGTGGTCTACACCACGGACAACGGGCCGAACTTCTTCACCTGGCCGGACGCCGCCAATACGCCGTTCCGCAGCGAGAAGGATTCGAACTGGGAAGGCGCCTACCGGGTCCCGGCGATGATCCGCTGGCCGGGGAAGATCCAGCCGGGCACGGTTTCCAACGGGCTGATGTCCGGGCTCGACTGGTTCCCCACGCTGCTGGCCGCCGCCGGTGATGGTGATGTGAAGGATCGCCTGGTCAAGGGCACCACGCTGGGCGGCAAGAGCGCCAAGGTGCACCTGGACGGCTACAACCAGTTGCCGATGCTGACCGGCCAGACCGAGAAGAGTGCGCGCAACGAGTTCTTCTACTTCAACGACGATGCCGAACTCGTGGCCATGCGCTATGACGTGCTCACGCAGGGCGCCACCCAGCCCACCGCGTGGAAGGTGGTGTTCTGCGAGCAGCGGGCGCGGGGCGGTTTCGAGGTCTGGAAGGAGCCGTTCACCTGCCTGCGCGCGCCGAAATACTTCAACCTGCGCATGGACCCCTACGAGCGCGCGGACACCGGGCCGACCAATCTTTACCACCAGCTCGAAACCGAGAACCCGTACCTGTTCATCGAGGGTAACCGGCGCGCCATCCAGTTCCTGCAGACCTTTGTCGACTATCCGCCCAGCCAGTTGCCGGCCAGCTTCACGATTGACCAGGCCGAGGCAAGCGTGAAACGCAAGGTGGCCGAGCAGATGGCCAAGGCACAGTCCGTCCAACCGCAGAAGAAGTGACGGCGGCGGACCGGAAGCTGGAACCCGCCATGGGCGCGCGCCAGAGTCGTGGCACGCGCACCGCCGCCCAGGCGGCGGTGCGGGCCGGCACGGCCTGGCGGGTGCCCGCCGCGCTGCTGGTCCTGTCCGGCGCAGCCGGGCTGGTCTATCAGGTCCTGTGGGTCAAGCAGCTTTCGCTGGTGCTCGGCGTGGATGTGCACGCCGTCACCGTTGGCGTCAGCGCGTTCTTCGCCGGGCTGGCGCTGGGCGGCTGGACCATTGGCCGATGGGCCGACCGCGCCGCTTCGCCCTGGCGGCTCTACCTGTGGCTGGAATGCGCGATTGCCGTGCTGGCGCTGGGCGCTACCCTGGCGCTGGCCCACGCGGCGGCGCCGTTCGCGTGGCTGGAAACCCGCGCCGGCATCGTGGCGTGGGCCTTGCCCGTGCTGCTGGTGGCCCTGCCGGCGGTAGCCATGGGCGGCACCATGCCCGTGCTGCTGCGCGCGATCCGTCCTTCCGGAGAACTTGGCGCCCATGGCGGGCGGCTGTATGCCGCCAATACCGCCGGGGCGATTGCCGGCACGCTGCTGGCGGCGTTCGTCGCCATTCCGCTGCTCGGTGTGTTCGGCAGCGCCTGCGCGGCGGCAGGGCTGAACCTGCTGGCTGGTGCCGGGGCGCTCTGGCAGAGCCGGCGGGTGCAGGCCGTCGCTGTTGCCTCTCCTTCGCCATCCATCGCGCCTGCCACGGGCACCGCGCAGCGGCGGCTGGCGCTGGGGCTCTACGCCGTGGCGGGCGGCATCGCGCTGGGCTATGAAGTGGTCTGGTCGCAGGCCATCGTCCAATTCCTGAGTACGCGGGCGTTTGCCTTCGCGGTGGTGCTGGCGACTTATCTGGCCGGGCTGGTGCTCGGCAGCGCGCTGGTGGCGCGCCGCGTGGACCGTTCGCGTGACCCGTGGAGTGCCTTCGCGCTGCTGGTGGTCGGGGCGGGGCTGGTGGCGCTGGTCGAATTCGCGTGGCTCGGGGAATGGCTGCCGGCCCTGCAATCCGCCGCCTACGCGCGGGTGCTGGAGGGCACGGGCAACCTGCTCGTCGCCTCCAGCGCGCGCTTTGCCGTGGCGGCGCTGTGCATCGTCTTCGTGCCCACCGTGTTGCTGGGCGCGGCGTTTCCGTACGCGGTGCGGCTCTCGGTCGATCCGGCACGGGTCGGGGCCGGGCTGGGCGCCGTGCTGGCGCTCAACACGCTGGGCGGCATCGCCGGATCGGTGCTGGCGGGCGTGGTGCTGGTGCCGTGGATTGGCGTGGTGCATACGCTGGGCGTGCTCGCTGCCGCCAGCGCGCTGGTAGCCGTGCTGGCGATGGCCTTTGGCGATGGCGTCACGCGTCGCGCCCGGGTGGCGATTCCGCTGCTGGCCGTGATCACGCTGATGGTGGCCGTGGCCACGCCGGCAGACCGGCTGGCTCGCCTGCTGGCGCAGGCGCGTGGCGGCGAACTGGTGTTCTACGAGGAAAGCCGGGGCGCCACGGTGGCTGTGGTGGAGCAATCCAAGGGCACGCAGAGCTTCCGGCGGCTCTATATCCAAGGGGTGTCGAACTCGGGCGATACCATGACGTCGCTGCGCTATATGCGCCTGCAGGCGCTGTTGCCGCTGATCGTCCACAACGGCACGCCGCGCTCGGCGCTGGTGATCGGGCTCGGCACCGGCATTACCGCCGGCGCGCTGCTCCAGTACCCGGGCCTCGAACACCGCGTGGTGGCGGAGCTGCTGCCAGCCGTGGTGCGCGCCGCGCCGAACTTCCGGGGCAATTTCGACGCCAGCCACGACAAGCGCATCGACATCCGCCTGCGCGACGGCCGCCGCGAACTGCTGCAGGGCACGCAGCGCTACGACCTCGTCACGCTGGAGCCGCCGCCGCCGTCCGCGAGCGGCGTGGTCAACCTCTATTCGCGCGAGTTCTACCAGTTGGCCGCCAGCCGCCTGCAACCGGGCGGCATCGTCGCCCAGTGGCTGCCGCTGCCGACCCAGAACCGCGACGACACCCGCTCGCTGGTGCGCAGCTTCCTCGACGTCTTCCCGCATGCCTCGCTCTGGACTACCGAACTCCACGAGATGCTGCTGGTGGGCTCGGCCGAACCGCTGAAGCTCGATGCGCCGACGATCGCCGCCCGCTTCCAGCAGCCCGAAGTCGCCAGCGCGCTGCGCGCCGTCGGCGTGGCCTCGCCGGCGGCACTGCTGGCCACCTACATTACGGACCGCGATGGCCTCGACTGGTTTGCCGGCGATGCCCCCGCCGTGACCGACGACCGCCCGCGCATCGAGTACACCGGCTGGGTGCGCCAGAAGGCGTTCGTGCCAGTGCTGCGCGAGCTGCTGGCGCTGCAATCGGACCCGCCGCTCACCGGCGGCGACGATGCCCTGCAACAGGCGATCCGCCGGGAGCGCGACAACCTCCAGACCTTCTACGCCGCCGGCCTGGACGCCTACGAGGGCAACCGGCAAGCCTGGAGCCACCACATCACCGAGGCGATCCAGGCCGACCCCGACAATCCCTACTACCGCTGGTTCACCGGAGGCGGCCGATGAGTGCCCGCGACGACATCCTCACGCTGCAGGCCCGCATGGGCGAGTCCATCGTCGGGCAGGCGCGCATGATCGAACGGCTGCTGCTCGGCCTGCTGGCGGATGGCCACCTGCTGGTGGAGGGCCTGCCGGGGCTGGCCAAGACCCGGGCGATCAAGAGCCTGGCGCGCCATCTGGACGCGCGGCTCTCGCGCATCCAGTTCACGCCCGACCTGCTGCCGGCCGACATCACCGGCTCCGATATCTATGTGACGGACGCCGGCCGGGGCGACTTCCGCTTCCAGGCCGGGCCGATCTTCGCCAACCTGATCCTCGCCGACGAGGTCAACCGCTCGCCCGCCAAGGTGCAGGCCGCGCTGCTCGAAGCCATGGAGGAGCGGCAGGTGACCGTGGGGGGCCAGACACACAAGCTCGAGCCGCTGTTCCTGGTCATGGCGACGCAGAACCCGATCGAGCAGGAGGGCACTTATCCGCTGCCCGAGGCGCAGATGGACCGCTTCCTGATGCATGTGAACGTGGGCTACCCCGAGGCCAGCGCGGAGGCCGAGATCATCCGGCTGGCGCGCAGCGAGGAAGCGCCGCCGCCGCAGGCCGCTGGTGGCGCCCCGGCGGACAAGCTCTCGCCCGAGTCCGTGTTCGCGGCGCGGGCGGCCATCCACGGCATTGCCGTCAGTGAGCCGGTGGAGCGCTATATCGTCGCGCTGGTGCAGGCCACGCGTGACCCGGGCCAGTTCGACGATGACCTCAAGCGCTGGATTCAGGTGGGCGTGAGCCCGCGCGGGTCGATCGGGCTGGACAAGGTGGCGCGCGCCATCGCCTGGCTGCGCGGGCGCGATCACGTGACCCCGGACGATGTGCAGGCCGTGGTGCACGACGTGTTCCGCCATCGGCTGATCCTGTCCTACGAGGCCCACGCCGCGTCCGTCAGCGCCGATGCGGTGATCGACCGCCTGCTGCAACGCGTGGCCGTGGCCTGACAGCCACCCCACCATGCCGCGCGACTTCGCCGCCCGCGACCGAGCCGCCACCGGTGCCGGCGCGGCCCCCTCGACCGCCACGCCGGGCGTCAACGTCGACATGAACGCGCTGGCCGCCCTGGAGGCCACGGCCCGCGACTTCCACTTCCGCACGCGCCAGCCGGTGCACAGCCTGCTGTCCGGCCGGCACGGCTCACGGGTGCGCGGGCGCGGGCTGGCCTTCGAGGAGGTGCGCGGCTACCTGCCCGGCGACGATGTGCGGACCATGGACTGGCGCGTGACGGCGCGCACCGGCAAGCCGCACGTGCGCGTCTATGCCGAGGAGAAGGAGCGCCCGGTGCTGCTGGTGGTGGACCAGCGCATGAACATGTTCTTCGGCAGCCGGCGCGCGATGAAATCGGTCGTGGCGGCAGAAGTGGCCGCACTGGCCGCGTGGCGCATCGTGGCCGATGGTGATCGCGTCGGCGGCATCCTGTTCGGCGATACCGACCTGACCGCCAGCGCGCCGCGCCGCAGCCGGGATGCCGTGCTGCACCTGCTGGGCGATCTCGTCGCCCATAACCGCCGCCTGCATGCCGAGGCAACCGCCCGGCGCGGCGCCGACCAGTTCAACGCAGCGCTGGAGCGCGCGGTGCGGCTGGCGGGCCACGACCATCTCGTCATCGTCATCAGCGACTTCGACGGCGCCGACGACCGCACGCGCCGGCTGATGCTGGCGCTGCGCAGCCGTAATGACGTGCTGTCGGTGCTGGTCTACGACCCCTTCCTGCTGGAGTTGCCCGATTCCGGCCACCTCGTGGTCAGCGACGGCGAGCTGCAGGTGGAACTGGGCTTCGGCCGCGCCACGCTGCGCGACCAGATCGGCAGCTTCGCCAGCCAGCACAGCCAGGCGCTGTTCGACTGGCACCACGGCATCGGCGTGCCGCTGCTGCCGGTTTCTGCCGCCGAGGACGTGGCGGTGCAGCTGCGGCGGCTGTTGGGGTAGGGGAGAGCGGGGAAGAACCCAGGCATATCAAGCCCTGCCGGTTTGCTCCCCTCGCCCGCTTGCGGGAGAGGGGTTGGGGGAGAGGGCCGGGGTGTCTCGATGCGATGGCGCACGTTGAGCCGCCTACCCTCTCCCCCGCCCCTCTCCCAGAGGGAGAGGGGAGAGACTCTACATCCCGTAATACGGCCGATTCGCCTCGATTCGGGCGCGCTCAGACTCGGGGAACGCCCCTTCGGCGAGCAGCCGGATCAGCGCGGCGCGGCCTTGTTCCTGGGCGCCGATGTAGTAGGCGCAGACCGTCAGCTCGTCCAGCGCACGCCAGCGGTAGACCGAGGTATCGACGAACAGCGCGTCGGCGGGGAGCGGCATCGCCGCCGCCTGCTGGGCGTAGAGGTGCCCGAGCGCGTATTCCCCGCGCTGGCGGTGCCAGCGGGCCAGGTCGCACAGCGGCTCGGCGCGGGTGGGGCGGGCCTGATAGGCGGCCAGGTAGGCCGCGGTCACCGTCTCGGCCGGCGCGCCGTCCAGCGCGAGCATCGCCGCGCACTGGTAGGTGGCGAACCACTGCTCCTCGTCCCATCCCCCCATGGCGGCCCGCGCGCGGTAGTGGCGCAGGGCGTCCGCCGGCCGGCCAGCGTCCCGGCAGCTTTGGGCGAGGTAGAAACGGTAGCGCGTGTTGTCCGGGGCGTCGGCCACGGCGCGCTCCAGCACCTCGATATCGCGCAGATAGGTGTTCGGGTCGCGGGCCCGCGCGCCGTCGCGCGAGACCACGATGGATGGGCCCTGCAGGTCGTCCCAGACCGCCGGGGTATCGCAGGTCAGGTATTCGTGGATCACCCCTTCCCAGCGCCACGGCACCCCCGCCCGCACCAGCGCGTTGCGCTGGTACTGCCAGCCGCTCAGTTCGCAGCGCAGCCGGTAGCCATCCGTGCCGAGCGCCGGCCAGCGGAAGCCGTCCGGCACGCCCAGCATTTCGTCGGCATCGATGAACAGGATGTAGTCGTCCGGCTGGCACTGTGCCCGGGCCAGTGTGAGCGCCTCGTTGCGGTTGTGGGCGAAGTCGCGCCAGGGCCGCTCGTGCACCGCGCCCGGCAGGCCCGCCATGCACGCGGCAATGCGCTGCTGCGTGCCATCGGTAGAGCCGGTATCGACGATCAGCCAGCTATCGATCCATGGGCGCACGGACGCGAGGCAGCGCGCGATGACCGGCGCCTCGTTCTTGACGATCATGTTCAGGCAGATGCGTGGCATGGAGCTTGGGGTGGGGTGGGTTGGGTGGCGCATCTTGCGGCCACGGCGGTGTGGGCTGCCGTGGCCGGAGGCGGTGCTGCTGCCGTCAGATGTGCTGCGGGAACAGCCCCTCGGTACAGATCATATAGGTCAGGTTCGCCGGCGCCTGGCCAGTCAGGTTCGGCAGCGCGAAGTTCGTCGTGCCGTCGCCGCCATACGTGGTGCCGATGAGCGAGAACAAGGCCGTATAGGTCCAGATCGGCAGGAGCTGGCCCTTGGCGACCATGCCGCCCAGCTCGTAGTTCTCCGGGTAGGGCAGGGCGGTCAGCCAGACCTCGCCGAGCGTGCACACGCCGGTTGCGCCGTCCTGGCCTTGATTGCCTTGCGGGCCCTGGGCACCGGTTGCGCCGGTGGCACCCGTTGCACCGGTTGCCCCCGTGGCGCCGGTCGCGCCCGTGACACCCGTAGCACCAGTGTTGCCGGTCGGGCCTTGCGGGCCGGACGGGCCGGTGATACCCGTGGCGCCGGTGGCCCCCGTGGCACCCGTCACACCAGTGGGGCCTGCCGCGCCAGTGGTGCCGGTGGCACCCGAGGGGCCGGAGGCGCCGGTGCTGCCCGTCGCCCCAGTCGCACCCGTGGCGCCAGTCGGCCCGGTTGCGCCCGTGGCACCCGCGGCGCCCGGACTGCCCACATCGCCACGCGCCACGTCCTGCGAGATCGCGCCCAGCGAGGTCTGGCGGGCGGCCAACTGCATGGCGAGGGCTTCGAGCTTGTCGTCATAGGCATCGCCGAACACCGGCTTGAACGGCTGGTTCAGCAGGTTCAGGCCGCTGGTGTCCACGCCCAGGTTGACCAGACGGGCGCGCACGAGGGTGAGCACCGAGGCCAGGTTGGACTGCATCAGGCTGGCCAGCGTGGGGTTGAACGCGTTGAACACCGTGCCGGTGTCGGGGTTCTGCGCGGCGCCCGCGACCACCAGTTCCGTGATCGGCGTGATGTTGGTCGTGCCGGGACCTTGAATGTAGGAATGCAGCGTCAGCCCGGCGGGGCCGGTCACGCGCGCCACGCAGGGCAGCGCCAGACCGGCGGACGACACCGACCATGCACCGTTGGCGTCACTCGTGGTCGAGGCCGTGCCAGCGGCGCAGCGCAGATCGACGGCGCCGTTCTGGACCGGCGCGCCGGTGGCCGCCGTGCCCGAGAGCGTGGCCGCCGCCGGCGCAGCCGCCGCCGGGGCGCTGGTGCCCGAATCGTCGCCGCCGCCGCAGGCGGTCAGCAGTTGGGCCGTGGCCATGGAAAGGGCGAGCGCCCACCGGTTCTGTTTCATCGTATTCCCCTGAATGGCGCGTCGCCGGCGTGTGAGTTGCCGGTCCGGAGCCTGTTATGTATCGAACGTGTGTTGAACGGAAAGGCCGTGACCAAACGGCCGTGGCGTGCGCCGGGTGGAGCCACCCGTCACGCCGGGCGTGATGATATGTCAACAAACCCGGAATTTCTGCCACCGATAAGGGGCAAGTGCGGAGTGCTGGGACTTGCGGGAGGTCGGGGGATGCACATGCGGGGTGTGTGACGTTTAAGCCTCCTGTCACAGCCCCGCATGGCTATTGCGGATTAAAAGCTGCTCAGACCGTGCCCATCGCCGGGTCGGTGATGGTGTGCTGGCCGGTTTCCACGCGGCCGGCAAAGCGGCGGTAGTACGCGCTGTCGTGCGGGGTCGTCACGGCGAAGTCGTACCACTGTCCGCTGTCCTTCAGCGACCAGTGCAGCGTCTGCGTGCCGCCGGCAGCCACCGTGGCTTCCCACGGACCGTCCGTGCGATAGGCCAGCGGGGCCACGCGGAAGGTGCAGGCGGCCTTGCCGGTGTTCATCAGGTCGACGTAGACGTCGCCATTGGCGATGTCATAGCAGACGCGCACCTCCGCCACACCGAGCGCGCCGCCCAGCACGGTCGTATCGCCCTTGAAATGGCGATGGAAACCGTTCGGGCCGAGCACCCACAGGTCGTACTGGCCCGGCGCGGCGGCCGACGTGCTCCAGCTATCGGACAGATTCTTGCCTGCCTCCACCATGTAGCGGCGCGGAATGCTGTTCAGGTCGTTGCGGTCGTACACGTGGAACACGGCCGCCTGCGTGCCCGAGTTGGCGAACAGGATCTCCACCTGGCCGTTCACATGGGCGCGCGCGCTGGCGTGCAGCTCGTAGGGCAGGGCGCGCGACGGACGCGTGCCGGTGGCCTGCTCCGGCAGGTTGATGTCGGAGGGCACCGGCACGGCCGGCAACGCCTGCTGGGCCACGCGCAGGGCGTCCGCCGCAGCGCGCGAGCCGCGGCCGGCGAGCGTGGGCAGCGCCTCGCTGTTCGGCGTCTTGAAATTGAACGCCGAGGTCAGGTCGCCGCAGACCGCGCGGCGGAACGGGCTGATGTTGGGCTCCTGCACGCCGAAACGGGCCTCCAGGAAGCGCAGCACCGAGGTGTGGTCGAACACCTGCGAATTGACCCAGCCGCCCCGGCTCCACGGGGAAATCACGAACATCGGCACGCGCGGGCCCGGGCCGAACACGCGGCCATCGCGGGCCGGCTGGCTGGTGCTGCCTACCGGCGGCGACTGCGTGTAGTACTCGGCGGCCATGTCGGCATCGGTCAGCGTGGTCTTGCCGGCCAGCGTGCTGTCGGCATTGCGCGACGGGGCGGACGGCGACGGCACGTGGTCGAAGTAGCCATCGTTCTCGTCGAAGTTGACCAGCAGCACGGTCTTGCTCCAGACGTCCGGATTGGCGGTCAGCGCGTCCAGCACTTCCTGGAGGAACCACGCGCCCTGCACGGGCGTGGACGGCCCCGGGTGCTCGCAGTAGATCGACGGCGCGTTGATCCACGACACCGCCGGCAGCTTGCCATTGGCGATGTCCTGCTTGAAGGCGTCGAGGTACTGCTCCGGCTGGGTGCCCGGCAGCGTGTTGGCCACGCCCTTGTAGAGCGGATTGGCGGCGTTGTCGGTGGCCGCGTCATAGGCCTTGTACGGCACGGCCTGCCCGGTGTTGGTGTACGGGGCGCCCGGCGAGCCGCCGCTGGACACCGGGAAGCCCGAGTTCAGGTTGGCGCGGCGGAAGGTCTGGAACGCGCCCAGCATGTTGTCGCCCCATTCGTCGGGCATGTTCTGGTAGCTGATCCAGTTGATGCCGGCTTCCTCGAGCCGCTCGGCGTAGGTCTTCCACGTGTAGCCGATGTTGGCGTCGGCGGCCACGCCGTTGATGGCATCCCACTCGTTGTTCACGAAGGCCCGGTTCAGCGGCATCGCGCCGTTGGTGCCGGTCATGTGGAACGAGCGATTGGCGTCGGTGCCGGTGTGCATCGCGCAGTGGTAGGCATCGCACAGCGTGAAGGCGTTGGCCAGCGCGAACTGGAACGGGATCTCCTGTTCCTTGAAGTAGCCCATCGACGTGTCCGTCTTGGCCACCGGCCAGCGCGACATGCGGCCGTGGTCCCAGGCGGCCTGGCTGTCCGACCAGGCGTGCGGCGTGCCGGCCGTGCGCTGGGCGTTGTTGGCGGCGCCGTTCAGGTGGTACGGCGTGATCAGCGAGCCGTTGGTGCGCGCCTGCTGCCAGACGTTGCGGCCACTGGGCATGGGGATGGTCAGGCGGTCGCCAAACCCGCGCACGCCGCTGAGCGTGCCGAAGTAATGGTCGAACGAGCGGTTTTCCTGCATCAGGATGACCACGTGCTCCACATCGGCGATGGTGCCGGTGGCGTTATTGGCCGGAATGGCCAGCGCGCGGCGGATGCTGGGCGGAAAGGCGGCCAGGGCGGCGGCGGAGAAAGCCGTGCCCATGCTCGCCTGCAAGAACTTGCGGCGGGAGATCATTGTTCGGGTTCTGGATTTGTTGGGGAGAGGTGCCGTCAGGGACGGTCAGGGCGCGCAGCGCTTGTCCGGGGCCGGCGCGGAGGCGGGCGGCGGATCGCCGGCGGGCGGCTGGCTCGGGCTGGGCTTGTTGTCGTCGCCGCCGCAGGCGGCCAGCAGCAGCGCGGCAAGGCACGCGGCCGCGAGGGCGGTCGTCAAACTGGCTTGTTTCATGGGGTCAGGGCTGGTTGGATCGGGTCTGCCACATCAGCAGACCCGCAAGCCTATGTGTCAGGAATGACACAATCGTGACCTTTGCTGCATTAGGGTGATCTGTGCAGCACGCGGGGGAGACGCCTACAACGGTCCTCGAAGTGACTTGAGTCCCACCCAGATCACGCCGATCACCACATTGATCGGCACGCTGAGCACGCTAGGGACGTAGAAGATGGCCGACAGCGCGGGCGCGCTCATCATGGATTCGGCGATGCCCCCGAGGGCGAACAGGATCAGGCCGCACCAGAGCCAGCGCCGCATATAGGTGGGCAGCCAGTGGGCGCGCGACTGGTTGAAGCGCCACGCCGCCGCGCGCTCGAACAGGTCGCCCCGGCTGGCGTCCTTGAACAGCCAGCCGAAGAAGAAAAAGCGGTACAGCAGCGTGCGAAACGCAAGCTCTTGCATGATGCGCGGGGCAGCCGGGCTGCCAGGTTGCCGATTCAAGAAAACGGGGCTTCCTGACGTAATAGGCCGAATAGGCGGGTTTCGCAATATGGATGCGAGCCCGGGAAAACGGCGCCCCAAAATGGGGACCGGGTTGGGCTGCAACCCGGGTTTTCCCCGTGGGCGTTACGCCCGCTAGTCCCCCCATTTGGGGACAGTCAAAACGTGACAGCGCTGTTACAGTCGCGCGCAATGCACCGGTCAACAAGGCCGGGCGAAACATCAAAAAAAACGGGTTGGGTCCATGTTTTCACACTTCTCCGCCGGCGCACGCGCGTTCGGCGTCGCCTTGCTTGCCGCCGCGGTGCTCACCGCCTGCGGCTCCGATGACAACACCACGCCGGCCCCCTCGGCCACGCCAGCGGCGACCAGGGTGGTGGTCGACACGACCAGCGCGCAGCCAGTGGCGGGCGGCACGCTGACGCTGAAGGCGACCCTGCTGGCCGCCGATGGAAGCGAGGTCAAGGGCGCCAGCTTCGCCTGGACATCTTCGGACGAGTCGGTCGCCGTGGTCACGGCGGCTTCGGACAAGGCGCCGGCGGGTGTTTCGGCCTCGGTCTTCGTCGGTACCTACGCCACCGTGCAGACCCGGAATGCCGGGGAAGTCGATATCACGGCCACCGCGACGCTGGCCGATGGCAGCCGCGCGACGTCCGTCACCCATCTGGTGGTGCAGGCCGCCCCGGCAAAGTCCTACACGCTGACCCTGTCGCCGTCGAATCTGACCGTGACGGCTGGCGCAGCGGCGCAGACGGTGTCCGCAGCCGTACGGCGCTCGGATGGTGTCGATGGGATCGCCGACCTGACCAACTGGTCGTGGACTACCGGCGACGCCACCTTCCCCGTGACGACGGCAGCGGACGGCCATTCGGCGCAAGTCAGCAGCCCATCCTCGGCCACGTTGGCTGGCTCGGCGGTGCTCGCCGCCTGCGCGGATGCTCCCACCGGCACCCGCCTGTGCGCCAATGCCGCGCTGGCTCGCCCGGCCACGCCGCCGCCGCCCACCTACACCGTGGGTGGCACGGTGTCCGGCCTGGCGGCTGGCA
This sequence comes from Cupriavidus sp. OV096, assembly GCF_900115455.1. NCBI lineage: Bacteria > Pseudomonadati > Pseudomonadota > Betaproteobacteria > Burkholderiales > Burkholderiaceae > Cupriavidus > Cupriavidus sp. OV096. The sequence goes on along the minus strand of NZ_FOWM01000007.1, from coordinate 102,280 downwards.
AGAGCCTGCTGCTGGCAGGCCCCAATGGCGATTCGCTGGCGATCAGTGCCGACGGCGCCTTCACGCTGCCCACCGCGCTGGCCGCCGCCTCGGCGTACAGCGTCACCGTGACCGGCCACCCCGCCGGCCAGACCTGCACCGTGCAGAACGGCGTAGGCACCATCGCCGCCGCCAACGTCACCAACGTGGGCATTACCTGCGTGCAGGCGCAGTTCGCGGTGGTGCCAAACAGCATGGGCTCGACGATTTCGGTCTATCGGATCGATCCCGGCACCGGGGCGCTCTCGGACGTGCCGGGCAGCCCGTTCACCACCACGCGGCCGGTCACCGACATCGCCTTCCTGCCGGACGGGTTGGTGGGCTATGCGGTTATGGCCAACGACAGCGCGGTCGAGGCCTACCAGCTGAACCCTGCCACCGGCGCGCTGAGCGTCATCCCCGGCACGAACATGCCGACCGACCCGGGTCCGGAGGTCGTCGCCGTGCACCCCTCGGGCAAGTGGCTGATCATTGGCGCCGGCCGGTCTGTCATGCCGTACAGCCTCGACCCCGTCACCCACGCGCTGTCGCTTCGGCTTGGGTATATCAGCGGCGACCTGGCAGGCCGTACGTCAGGGATCGCCGTGTCGTCGGACGGGCAGTATGTCTATTCGGTGAACACCGGGACCGGCGAGATCTGGTCCATGCCCTTCGATACGTCGCTGGGCAACCTTGGCTTGCCCAGCGTCAGGCAAACGACTGGCTTGGGTACGCGCGGGGCGGCGCTGTCGGCCGATGCGAACTTCCTGTACTTCGTGGGCATGACCGCCAACCTGCTTGGCGCCGGCGTGATCGATGCTGTCAACCGTGCCGTAGGCGCGATCGGGTTCTCCTCCTCGGGCATGTTCCAGCCGACCGACGTCGTCCTCGCCCCGTCGGGCCCGTTTGCCTATGTCTTGACCGGGGGGGCGCTCACCACCAATCAAATTCAAGTGGTTCGGCGCGATCTCACGACGGGTCTGATTGACCGGGACCTGGGGGCCACGCCGACTGGCGTCAATGGGCAACGCCTAAGCATGGATCCGAACGGCCGCTTCCTGTACACGCCGTCTTTCGTCGGCCTGGTGTACGGCTTTGCCATCGACGCGACCACTGGCCTGCTGACGCCGGTGCCGGGCAGTCCGTTCCGCACGGGTATCGGCAATATCGGCATGGCCATTGTGCAGCCGGCGCCATAAGCCAGTCGGCTCCCCACCATTCAAGACAACTACGGGTCAGGTTTCATGTTCCTTCGTCTTCCTGCCGGCGCGCGCTCGCTCGGCATTGCCTTGCTTGCCGCGGCGGTGCTTGCCGCCTGCGGCTCCGATGACAACGCCGCGCCGGCTCCCTCGGCCACGCCAGCGGCGACCAAGGTGGTGGTCGACACCACCAGCGGCGCGCCGGTGGCTGGCAGCAGCTTGACGCTCAAGGCGACGCTGCTGGGTGCCGATGGTAGCGAGGTCAAGGGCGCCAGCTTTGGCTGGACGTCTTCCGATGAATCGGTCGCCGTAGTCACGGCGGCTTCGGACAAGGCGCCGACGGGGGTCTCGGCCTCGGTGTTCGTCGGCACCTATGCCACGGTGGAGACCCGGAACGCCGGGGAAGTCGATATCACCGCCACGGCCACACTGGCCAATGGCAGCCGAGCGACCTCGGTCACCCATCTGGTCGTGCAGGCAGCACCGGCGAAGTCGTACACGCTGACGCTGTCGCCGTCGAACCTGACCCTGACCGCTGGCGGGGCGGCGCAGACCGTGATCGCAGCCGTGCGCCGCTCGGATGGGGTCGATGGGATCGCCGACCTGACCAACTGGACTTGGACCACGGGCGACGCCACCTTCCCCGTGACGCAGGCAGCGGACGGCCATTCGGCGCAAGTCAGCAGCCCATCCTCAGCCACGCTGGCCGGCTCCGCCGTGCTGGCAGCCTGCGCGGATGCCCCGACCGGCACCCGCCTGTGCGCCAATGCCGCGCTGGCCCGCCCGGCCACGCCGCCGCCGCCCACCTACACCGTGGGTGGCACGGTGTCCGGACTGGCGGCTGGCAAGAGCCTGCTGCTGGCAGGCCCCAATGGCGATTCGCTGGCGATCAGTGCCGACGGCGCCTTCACGCTGCCCACCGCGCTGGCCGCCGCCTCGGCGTACAGCGTCACCGTGACCGGCCAGCCTGCCGGCCAGACCTGTGCCGTCCAGAATGGCAGCGGCACCATCGCCGCCGCCAACGTCACCAACGTGGCGATCACCTGCGTGCAGGCCCAGTTCGTGGTAGTGGCCAACCGCGGAGACCGGACCCTGTCGGTCTATCGGATCGATCCCGGCACCGGCGCGCTGGCCGCCGTGCCGGACAGCCCGTTCCCGACGGTGAACCAGGTCAACGACATCGCCTTCCTGCCGTCCGGCCGGGTGGGCTATGCGGTGATGGTGGATAACAACACGATCGTCCCCTTCCAGCTGGATGCCGCCACCGGCAGGCTGACCATGATTGCGGCGGCGAGTGCCCCGACGCCGCTCGCGCCTCAGGTCGTCGCGGTGGATCCGACAGGCCGGCATCTCTATGTCGGCGGCCTAGGTACGCTGGCGAGCTTTGCCATCAATCCCGTGACGCAAGCCGCGGAGTTGACGTCAAGCCTGTCCCCAGGCGGATCGGCCAGTGCGGGCGGGGTCGCGGTGTCCGCCGACGGGCAGAACGTCTATGCCACGAGCATCGCGACGGACGCGTTGTGGCACGCTCCCGTCAGTGTGGCGACGGGCTCCCTTACGTTCGCCTACACCCGATCATCGCTTGGCTCACGGCCGATGGGGACGGCCCTGTCACGCGACGGCAGCGCGCTGTACTTCGCCAACATGGGCACCAATAGCTTCGGTAGCTGCACGCTCGATGCCACAGGGGCGATTACGAGCGTCATGGACATGCTGATTGGGGTGTCGCGTCCCATCGACGTCGCTGTCACGCCGTCGGGCCAATTTGTCTATGTACTCGGTTCAGGGAGCAACAATATCCAGACGATGCGGATCGACCCCATGTTTGGCCCCTTGCCGCTCGCCATCACGCCCGCCAGCATCAGCGGCCAGCGTCTGCGGATCGAGCCGAACGGGCGCTTCCTGTACACGCCGTCCCTCAACGGCACGCTGTACGGCTTCGCCATCGATGCAGGCAGCGGCGCGCTGACACCGGTGCCAGGCAGTCCGTTCGCCACGGGCAACGTCAACGCTGCCATGGCGATTGTCCAGCCGGCGCCATAAGCCAGTCGGATCAAACCATTCCAATCACATTACGGGGTCGGGTTCCATGTTCCTTCGTCTTCCTGCCGGCGCACGCGCGCTCGGCATTGCCTTGCTTGCCGCTGCGGTGCTCACCGCCTGCGGTTCCGATGACAAGGCCGCGCCGGCCCCCTCGGCCACGCCAGCGGCGACCAAGGTGGTGGTCGACACCACCAGCGGCGCGCCGGTGGCTGGCAGCAGCTTGACGCTCAAGGCGACCTTGCTGGCCGCCGATGGGAGCGAGGTCAAAGGCGCCAGCTTTGCCTGGACGTCTTCCGATGAATCGGTCGCCGTAGTCACGGCGGCTTCGGACAAGGCGCCGACGGGTGTTTCGGCCTCGGTCTTTGTCGGTACCTACGCCACCGTGCAGACCCGGAATGCCGGGAAAGTCGATATCACCGCCACGGCGACGCTTGCCGATGGCAGCCGCGCTACCTCGGTCACCCATCTGGTCGTGCAGGCCGCGCCGGCAAAGTCATACACGCTGACCCTGTCGCCGTCGAACCTGACCCTGACCGCTGGCGGGGCGGCGCAGACCGTGACCGCAGCCGTGCGGCGCTCGGACGGTGTCGATGGGGTCGCCGACCTGACCAACTGGTCTTGGACCACGGGCGATGTCACCTTCCCCGTGACGCCGGCAGCGGACGGCCACTCGGCACAGGTGAGCAGCCCGTCTTCGGCCAGGCTGGCCGGCTCCGCCGTGCTGGCCGCCTGCGCGGACGCCCCCACGGGCACTCGCCTGTGCGCCAACGCCGCGCTGGCGCGTCCGACCGCGCCGCCGCCTACCTACAGCGTCGGCGGTACGGTCACCGGGCTGGCGGCGGGCAAGAGCCTGACGCTTTCCGGCGTGAATGGGGATACGGCGGTTGTCAGCGCCAACGGCGCCTTCACCGTCTCCAGCGGGCTGGCCGATGCCACGCCCTACAACGTCACCGTGTTCGCCCAGCCGGCCGGCCAGACCTGCACGGTGCAGAACGGCAGCGGCACCATCGCCGCCGCCAACGTCACCAACGTGGCGATTACCTGCGTGCAGGCGCAGTTCGTGGTGGTGCCCAATAACATCGATCTGACGATTTCGGTCTATCGGATCGATCCGAATACCGGCGTGCTGGCCGCCGTGCCCAACAGTCCGTTCCCGAGCGTGAACCAGATCAACGACATCGCCTTCCTGCCCTCGGGACTGGTGGGCTATGCGATAGCGGGGGACAACAGCACGGTCGTCGGATTCCGGCTGGACCCGGTCACCGGCGCGCTGGCGGCCATCCCCGGGGCGACGGCCCTGACCCTGCCGGGTCCGGAGGTTATCGCCATGCACCCGTCCGGCAAGTGGCTGTTTGTTGGTGGGCTCGTATCCGTGGCAACGTATGGCATCGACGCCGCGACGTACGCGCTGACGCCTTCGACCACGCAGCCGAGCGGCATGTCGAGTGTCACGACGGGGCTCACCGTGTCCCCGGACGGCCAGTATGTCTACGCGATGAACGCCATGCCGGACCTGCTCTGGAGCATGCCTTTCGATGCGATGACCGGTGTCCTGTCCACGCCGAACACCGCGCCGAGCCTTGGCGCCCGGCCGGGCGGGGGCGCCGTGTCTGCCGATGGCCGTTCCCTGTTCTTCGCGAACCTTTTCAGCAATTCGCTCGGCATCGGCCTGATCGACACCAGCACTGGGATGGTCACGGCGGTCGCGGACTTCCCGACGGCCGCGGCCGGGCCGACCGATGTCGCGCTCGCGCCTTCGTTCGCCTATGTCCTTGGCTCGATGAGTAACAGCATCGAAGTGTTCCGTCGCAATCTCGCGACGGGGTTGGTCGACTTCAGTGTCGGGAGCACGCCCGCCAGCGTCACCGGCCAGCGCCTGCGGATCGAACCGAACGGCCGCTACCTCTACACGCCGTCCTACACGGGGCCGGTGTATGGGTTCGAGATCAATGCGACGACCGGCTTGCTGACGCCGCTGCCGGGCAGCCCATTCGCCTCGGGCAGGGGCAATGTCGGCATGGCGATTGTGCAGCCTACGCCATAAATCGGCGGATCGTTACGCCGTCCAGGCCTGCGCCGGGTTGCAGGCCAGGTAGCGCGCCGGTTCGGCAATCCCGAGCCGGGCGCGCGCCGCGTCCATCGGCTCGTGCAGCAGGGTTTCGTAGTCTTCCCCCAGCAGCCAGCCGGCACGGCGGCCCCGGCGGTAGCCTTCCAGCACCGCGCGGGCGAAGGCCGTGCTGCGCGAGACGCGCAGGCTTTTCAGGGCGGCGGCCACGGCGATGAAGGCCCAGCCGGTGCCGCCGGTCTGGGCGTAGCTGAAGGCCACCAGCGCCGCCTCGCCCAGGCTCTCATCGGCGCGATAGCCGGTCAGGACGTGCCAGATGTCGTGGATGTCCCGCGTGCGGCGCCCAAACCACAGATAGGCGTCCTCCATCACCGGCTCCTGGTTCAGGTTCGACACCTTGGCCAGTCCATCGGCGCTATAGCCGGTCTTTTCCAGAAATTGCCGATAGGCAGCGCCCACCGTGCCCGGCGCGAAGCTGGCGATAAAGGCCGGGTCGGTGAGCCGCTCGGCCAGTTCGATGCGCTGGTAGGCCAGCCGCCGCCCCTGCCGCGTACTGAGCAGGCGGCGGTAGTTCTTCGGCATGGCGGGGCCGTTCAGCGCCCGCATGATGAGGAAGACCTGCTCGGTGTCGTTGCCGTCCGCCAGCAGTTTGCGCACGGCGCGGAAGGCGGTGAGCAGGTCGCGCTGGTAGGGATCGGACGCAGTCGAGGGGGCGGGAGAGGGGGAAGCGGAACTGGCCATGGCAGGCTCCTCGGTCATCACGGGCAGGAAGGTCAGGCGGGCACCGCCGCGCGCAGGCTGGCGGCGGCGTTACGCACGAAATCAACACTGGCCTCGACGGCCGTCACCGGCAGCATATGCCCGCCGGCCACCAATGTCAGCCGGGCTGCCGGCAGCTTGGCGACCAGCGCCTCGCCGTTCTCGCGGTAATCGAGAATGCGGTCCTCGCGGCCGAACAGGATGCTGACCGGCATCTTCAGATCGCCATAGGTGGGCAGCAGCGGCGGCAGGCTGTGCGCCACGCCGTGCAGGTCTTCGGACGCCCCGAGGAAATGGCCGGGCCGCAGCCCCAGCAGGCCGCCGCCGCGCGTGGGGAAGTCCGCTGGCGCCGCGTCCGGGCCGAAGACGACCTCCATGACCTGCTCGCGGTTGCGGATCGACATCGGAATCAGCAGCGTCCAGGCGATCAGCTTGCGCATCAGCGCGCTCTGCATGGCCATCGCCTTGAACACCGGCGAGACCACCTCGGGCGGATGGGTGAGCGGGGCGATCAACGCCAGCCCGCCCACGCGCGCCGGGTGATAGGTGGCCAGCGCCAGCGCGATGGCGCCGCCGAGCGAGTGGCCGACCACCAGCGGCTGCTCCAGCCCGAGAAGGTCAATCAGCGCGGCGAGCGTGTCGGCCTGCGCGCGCAGGTCCGCCGGGGCGCCGGGCGTGCGGGTGGAGTAGCCGGCGCCGGGGCGGTCGACCGCAATCACGCGGAAGTCACGCGCCAGCGGCGCGATCATGCCGTAGTCGAAATTGGCGAGCTGACCGGCCAGGCCGTGCACCAGCAGCACTGGCTGCCCCTCGCCACGCTCCACCACGTGCAGGCGGGCGCCGGGCACCTCGACGAACCGGCCGGTGGGCGGCAGGGCCGCCTCGATCTTGCGTGCCGTGCGCCAGGTGAACAGGAACAGCAGCGCCAGCAGTACCAGCACCACTATCGCTATGACGAGTACGAAAATCAGCAAGGCATTCATGATTGGGCTTCGGCGAGGGGGTCTTGGGTGGGCATCGTGGTGGCCTGCGTGGTGTCGAAGCGGAGCACGCCATCGTCGATGCGGCCATGGCGGATCGTCAGCATGTCCATCAGATAATTCTGATACACGCGCCACGGCTTGCGGTGGCCCTGGCGCGGCAGCACGGCGGCGGCGCGCTGCACGTAGCCGGAACTGAAATCGAGGAAGGGCACGCGCTGCACGTCCGGGTCCACCTGCGGCAGGGCGTAGCGATGGCCGTGGTGATCCATGTACTTGAGCAGCCGGCAGACGTACTCGGCGGTCAGGTCGGCCTTCAGCGTCCAGGACGCATTGGTGTAGCCGAAAGCCAGCACCAGGTTCGGCACGTTGCTCAGCATCATGCCCTTGTAGGCGAGCAGCTCGGACGGCCGGCGCGGCTGGCCATCCACATGGACGGCGATGTCCCCGAGCATGTTCAGCTTGAGCCCGGTGGCCACCACCACCAGATCGGCCGGCAGCGTCTGGCCGGACTTCAGCACGATGCCATCTTCGGTAAAGCGTTCGATCTGATCGGTGACGATGGAGGCGCGGCCGTTACGGATCGACTGGAACAGGTCGCCATCGGGCACCAGACAGACGCGCTGGTCCCACGGGTTGTAGCGCGGGGTCAGGTGCGTGGCGGCGTCGAAGCCCGGCTGGAGCTGCGCGGCGGCCATGCTGACCAGCCGCTGCTTGACCTTCTCGGGCCGGCGGCGGGCGAGCTGGAAGAAGAACATCCCCAGCAGCACGTTTTTCCAGCGCGTGGCGCGGTAGGCCAGCCGCTCCGGCAGCAGGCGCCGCAGCTTGTTGGCGATGGCGTCCTCGCCGGGGCGGGTCACGATATAGGTGGGCGAGCGCTGGAGCATGGTCACGTGCGCGGCGGTGTCGGCCATGGCCGGCACCAGCGTCACGGCGGTGGCGCCGCTGCCGATCACCACCACGCGCTTATCGGCATAGTCGATCGACGGATCCCAGAACTGCGGGTGCACCATCTGGCCCCGGAAGGTTTCCTCGCCCGGGAAGGCGGGGCGGTGCCCCTCGGCATAGCTGTAGTAGCCGGCGCAGACGTAGAGGAAGCGGGCGCGCAGCCGCACGCGGACGGCCGGAGTGGTGTTTTGCGCACGTTCGGCGTCGATGGTCCAGCAGGCGTCGCGGCTGTCCCACGCCGCGCCCACCACCTTGTGGCCGAAGCGGATGTGGGGCGTGATGCCGGCTTCCTCGGCGGTTTCCTGGATGTAGCTGAGGATGGACGGGCCGTCCGCAATGGCCTTGGCGCCGCGCCACGGCTTGAAGCGGTAGCCGAGCGTGTACATGTCCGAGTCGGAGCGGATGCCGGGATAGCGGAACAGGTCCCAGGTGCCGCCCAGGGTGTCGCGGGCTTCGAGGATGGCGAAGCGCTTGTCGGGGCAGCGCTGCTGGAGCTGGCGGGCGGCGCCGATGCCGGACAGGCCGGCGCCGACGATCAGGACATCGAGGACTGCGTCATCGGGAGTGGGGGCGGTCATGACGGGCATCCGGATCTTGGGAGTTCTGACAACATAGGTTGTCAGACGCCATCTGACAATAGGGAATGTCATACTGGCGCCCATGACTGCCGAGCTGATCCCCGCCCGCCGCTATCGCGGCGCCGAAGCCGAAGAGCGGCGCGCCCAGCGCCGCGCCCAGCTGATTGCCGCTGCCGTGCAGGTCTACGGCGAGCGCGGCTACCAGAACGCCACGGTCAAGGCCGTGTGCGAAGCCGCCGGCCTGACCGAGCGTTACTTCTACGAATCGTTCGCCAATAGCGAAGCGTTGCTGCTGGCTTCGTTTGAAACGGTCACGCACCGGTTGCTGTTGCGCATCGAACAGGCGGGCGAGGATGCCGGGGGCGATGGCGAGCATCGCGCGCTGGCTATCCTGCGTGCTTATTTCGGCACATTGCAGTGCGAGCCCCGCTCGGCCCGGGTGTTCCTGGTGGAGATCCGGGGCGTGAGCCGGTTGGTGGACGAGGCGCTGGGGCGGTCCCTGCGCGAATTCGGCGGACTGCTCGCCCGGACGCTGCTGCCGGGTGCGCCCGAGCCCGATCCGATGCTGCTGGCCGGCGTGGCGGGCGGCATCATCCACGTGGCGCTGCACTGGATTCGTCACGGCCATGTGCCGGAGGTGGATACGGTGGCCGCTACCGCGCTGCAGTTGGCGCTGGTGTTGAAACTAGGCGCGAGGGACTGAGCGCGTCCATCGGAATTTCTTGATTTATTTGCCTGAGGCAACCAATAATTTGCCTCAGGCAAATAAATCGTCCCCGACATGTCTCCCAATCCGCAAGTTCTTGCGCGCGCGGAAACCGTGCGCCGCTTCAATCGCTTCTATACCCGCCAGATTGGCCTGCTGCACGAGCATCTGCTGGAAAGCGAGTTTTCTCTCACGGAAGCCCGGATCCTGTACGAGCTGGCCCATCGCACGGGCCTGACCTCGTCCGACCTGTGCCGTGAGCTGGGCCTGAACGCCGGCTACCTGAGCCGGGTGATCGCCGGTTTCGAGAAGCAGGGGCTGGTCGCCAAGACCCGCTCGCAGGCCGATGCCCGCGTCAGCGAACTGGCGCTGACCGATGCCGGCCGGGCCACCTTCGAGGTGCTGAACCTGGCCTCGCGCAACGAGGTGACCGCGATGCTGGGCCGCATGACCGAGTCCACCCAGCAGCAACTGGTGGACGCCATGACGCAGATCGAAGCCCTGCTCGGCGAATCGACCCCGAGCTACATCCTGCGTGACCCGCAGGCGGGCGACATGGGCTGGGTCGTGCGCCAGCAGGCGGTGCTGTACACGCGCGAGTACGGCTGGAATAGCGAGTTCGAGGCGCTGGTGGCGGAGATCGTCGCCAAGTACCTGCGCGACTACGACCCGAGCGCCGAGCGCTGCTGGATTGCGGAGAAGGACGGCAAGGCGGTGGGTTCGGTGTTCGTCGTGCGGCATGACGCGGAGACCGCCCAGCTACGCATGCTCTATGTGGATGCCAGCGCGCGCGGGCTGGGTATCGGCCATCGGCTGGTGGATGAGTGCCTGCGCTTCGCGCGCGGGGTGGGCTACAAGCGGATGATGCTGTGGACCAACGACATCCTCACCGACGCCCGCAAGATCTACGAAAAGGCCGGCTTCACGCTCGTGGAGGAGGAGGCCCACCACAGTTTCGGCAAGGATCTTGTCGGTCAGATCTGGGCGCGGGATCTGTGAGGGGCGACCCCTCGGCCATCGTCGCGGCCGCGCTGACTGGCATTCTGGTGGGCGCGGCGATGGTGTCGACCCGGGCGGTGTCGGCCGATGCGTCGCCAGCCACGTTGGCCTTCCTGCGCTATCTGATTGGCCTGTGCGTGCTGATCGGGCCGGCCTGGCTCGGCATGCGCGCCCGGACCCGCACCCGCTTTGCCCGGAAGGATGCGGCGGTGCTCGCCGGGCTGGGCGTGTGCCAGTTCGCCGTGCTGATCGTGCTGCTGAACCACGCGCTCGGCGTGCTCTCGGCCGCCACCTGCGCGCTGGTTTTCTCGACCATGCCGCTGTTCACGATGTTGCTGGCCGTGCTGAGCGGGCAGGAGGCGTTCAGCCTGCCCAAGCTGACGGGGCTGGTCTGCGCCGTCTCGGGCGTGGCGGTGTTGCTGCATGGGGCGCCCCTCGGTGGCACCGGCGGCGGCACACACCTTGGTGCGATGGCCGCGCTGATCGGGGCGACCGTGATCGGCGCCGTGAGCAGCCTGTTGGTTCGGCCCTTGCTGCAGCGCTATCCCGCCTTGCCGACCAGCGTGCTGGCGATGTGCGCGGCGGTGGTGTTCCTGCTGGCGCTCTGCGCGACGACCGGGCAGCCGCTGTGGCCGTCCCTGTCGTTGACGCAGTGGGGGCATGTCGCGTTTATCGGGCTGTCCAGCGGCGTGGGGTACTTTTGCTGGCTCTGGGCGCTGACGCGGCTGGAAGCGAGCCGGGTCGTCGGCTTCCAGGCGCTGGGGCCGGTGACGGCGGCGGTGCTGGAACTGCTGGTGGGCCGCCAGTGGCCGTCGGGGTCGTTGCTGGTGTCGATTGCGCTGGTGGTCAGCGGGCTGCTGATCACCCAGCAGGGCCGCACGGTCGCGCGATCAGGTACCCGCCGCCAGCCGGGCCTGCTCGAGGAAGGAGCGGATCACGCTGGCCCCGGGCGACGTCCGGCGCCATAGCAGGCCGAAGCGGCGCGGCTCCGGCTCGATCGGCAGATGGAGCTTGGCGATATGGAGCCCGGCGGTCAGCGGCGAGGCGATGTCCGGCACCAGCGACACCCCGAGCCCACGGTCCACCATCATGGCGATGGCCAGCAGCGAACTCAGCTCGAAGCGCTCCTGCGCGGGCGTGATGCCGGCCCGGCGCAGGTAGTCGCTGGCCTGCTTGCCGCCGCCCAGGCTGCGGTCATAGCGGATCAGGGGCCGGGTGCGCAGGAGTTCGTGCGGATCGGCGTCGCGGTCCTGCGCGGGCGCCAGCACCACCAGCGGCTCCTGCCGCAGCAAATCCCAGGCGAAGGTCTTGGGGAGGGCGAAGGGCGGATGCAGGCAGACCGCGGCATCGAGTGATTCATCCTTTACCGCATCGAACAATTCGTGGGACAGCGCCGAGCGTATATGCACCGACACCCCGGGGTGCACCGCCGCGAACCGCGCGAGCGCGTCCGGCAGCAGGCTGTGCAGCGCGGTGTTGATCGTGCCGATGCGCAGTTCGCGTACGGCGTCCGCCTGATTCACCCATCCCCTCAGTTCATCCACTTCCCGCAGCAGGGTCACGCAGCGCTCCGCCAGCCGTCGCCCGGACTCGGTGGGCGCCACGGTACGGCCGGCCCGGCCCAGCAACGTGGTGCCGAGTTGCCGCTCCAGCACCTGGATCTGCTGCGAGATCGCCGCCGGGGTCACATTGAGCCGCCGCGCGGCTTCCGCCAGCGTGCCGGTTTCTACCACCAGCGCGAAAGCCTTCAGGTAAGCGGTTTCCATAGAATTTCTAATGTACGAACGTAGTAAAGGATAGTTTATCTTTTTCATCGGTTCGCGGACACTGCCTGTCACCCCCACGGAGATACGGTATTCGCCATGAGAAGCAAGCTGTTCGTGCCCGGTTCACGCCCCGAGTTTTTCGCCAAGGCGCTGGCGAGCGATGCCGACGCGCTGTCGTTCGACCTCGAGGATGCGGTGGCCCAGGAGAAGAAGGGCGAGGCCCGGGCGCTGCTGTCCGGCCTGCTGCGCGCCGCCGAGACGCGCGCCAGCACCAAGACGCTGATCGTGCGCGTCAATGGTCTCGATACGCCACATTTCGAGGCTGATCTGGCGGCGGTGGTCGTGCCGGGTTTGCATCTGGTGAACCTGCCCAAGCCGGAAAGTGCCGATGACGTGCGCCGCGCGGCGGCGGCCATCGAACAGGCCGAACGGGCCAATGGGTTTGGCAATAGTGATGCGAAGGTTGGACTGCTGCTGAATATCGAAACGCCCCGGGCGCTGCGGCTGGCCGCCGAGCTGGCGGGCGCCCATCCGCGCGTGGCGGGCCTCCAGCTTGGGCTGGGCGACCTGTTCGAGCCGGCTGGCGTACATCGACGCAATACGGCGGCGATTGCCTCCGCCATGTTCGCCGTGCGGATGGCGGCCGCCGAGGCCAATGTCTATGCCTACGACACGGTGTTCGCCAATATCCGCGACACCGAGGGCTTCCGCGCCGAGGCCGAGATGTCCCGCCAGATGGGCTTCCTGGGCAAGAGCTGCATCCACCCGAGCCAGATTGCACTGGCCAACGAAGTCTACCGGCCGTCCGACGAGGAAATCGCCCACGCGCTGCGCGTGGTGGTGGCTGCCGAGGAGGCGGACGCCAAGGGCGTGGGCGCCTATGTGGTGGACGGCAAGATGATCGATCCCCCGTTTGTGCGCCGCGCGCAGGCGATTGTCGAGATTGGCCGGAAGCTTGGATTGATCGCCGCCTGATCGGATTCCCCGCAGTATCTATATAAAAAACACACAGGAGACAAACACCATGACGAATCCATCGTCGCTGCGTGCCGTGGCATGCCTTGGCCTGACGGTTGCTGCAACGGCCGCGATCTCTGTGCCGGCTGTGGCCGTCGCCGAGGGCGCCTACCCCTCCAAGCCCATCACCCTGATCGTGCCGTACCCGCCGGGCGGCTCGAACGACATCTTCGCGCGCATCGTGGCCAAGGAGATCGGCGAGGAACTGAAGCAGCCCGTGGTCATCGACAACCGCCCCGGCGCGAGCGGCAACACCGGCACCGGCCTGGCGGCCAAGGCGGCGCCGGACGGCTACACGCTCGTCGCGGTGTCCTCCAGCATGACGACCAACGCGGCCATCCAGAGCAAGCTGCCGTTCGACGCCGTGAAGAGCTTCGCGCCGGTGGCGATGGTGGCCCACGGGCCGTTCATCGTGGCGGTCAGCAATGACTTCCCGGCCAAGACGCCGCAGGAGCTGGTCAACGCCATCCGCGCCAATCCGGGCAAATACAACTACGCGTCGTCCGGCCCGGGCAGCGTCAACCAGTTCGGCACCGAACTGCTCAAGGCGCAGGCCGGCAAGCTCGCCATCACCCACGTGCCGTACCGGGGCATGGGCCCGGCCGTGACCGACCTGATCGGCAACCAGACGCAACTGCTGATCTCCAGCGGGCCGTCGCTGCTGCCGATGGTGCGCGCCGGCAAGGTCCGCGCCGTGGGCATCACCAGCCTGAAGCCCAGCCCGATTGCGCCGGATCTGGTGCCGATGGCCACCGCCGTGCCCGGCTACGAGTTCGAACTCTGGTGGGGCTTCCTGGCGCCGGCTGGCACCCCGCCGGCGATTGTCGCGCGGCTCAACGCGGCGGTGAATCAGGCGCTGGCCAAGCCCGCCGTCAAGGAGGCGATCCTGAAGGAAGGCGCCGAGGTCACGCCCGGCACGCCGCAGAAGTTCGCCGAGACGATTGCCGCCGATGTGACCCGCTGGAAGGCGCTGGCCAAGCAGCAGAACATCGTCGCGGATTGAGTATTTAGAGAATTTTCGGAGTGAGTATGCAACCCAACACCAAGGGCCAGACCGAGGGCCAGGCGGGCGGTTTCGGCGCGCCACGGGCAGGACAGCCCGGTCCGCTGAGCGGCGTACGCGTGCTGGACCTGAGCGCCTATATCGCGGGGCCGTACGGCTGCTCGCTGCTGGCGGATCAGGGCGCGGACGTGATCAAGGTGGAGCCGCCCGTCGGCGACAACCTGCGCAAGTACCCGTCCACGCTGGAGACGGAGTCCCGCGCCTTCCTGGGCGTGAACCGCAGCAAGCTGGGCGTGGTGCTCGACCTGAAGGCTCCGGCCGATCTGGAGCGACTGCTGGCGCTGGTGCGCGAGGCCGACGTGCTGGTGCACAACTTCCGGCCCAGCGTGCCGGGGCGGCTGGGGATCGGCTACGCGCAGTTGGCCGCCGTCAATCCGCGCCTGATCTACTGCGCGGTCACCGGCTACGGCGAGGCCGGGCCGCTCAAGGACAAGGCCGGCTACGACCAGGTGCTGCAAACCATGACCGGCATGTGCACGCTGCAGGGCAAGCACGGCGGGCCGCCCGAGATCCTGTACGGCTCGGTGGTGGACTACTACGCCTCGGCGCTGGTGGCGGGCGGCGTGGCGTCCGCGCTCTATGAGCGGGAGAAGAGTGGGGTGGGGCAGTACGTGGGCGTGTCGCTGCTGCGGGCGGCGCTGACCATGCAGTCGGCCCGCATGGTCTGGGCCGATTCGGAGCCGCGCGACGTGGGGCGCGACATGCGCTCGGGCGGCATCACCGGCATCCATCCCACCCGGGACGGCTATCTCTACATCTCGGCCAACACCCCGCACTTCTGGCGCGCCCTGTGCGAGAAGACGGGTTTGGGGGAATTGCTCTCCACCGACCGCTACGACAGCGTGCGCAAGCGCGCCCAGCATCAGGGCGAGATCCTGCCCAAGCTGCACGCGGCCCTGCAGCAGCGGTCGGCGCTGGAATGGGAGGCCGAGTTCGGCGAGGAAGTGCCCTGCGCGGCGGCGCGCTCGGTGGAAGACATGTTCGATTTCCCGCAGGTGCTGGCCGAGGAGATGGTGACGACGTTCGATCACCCGGTGGTGGGCCGCTATCGCGGCTTCACGCGCGCCGTGAAGTTTGGCCGCACGCCGGGCCCGGAGCCGTTTGCCGCGCCGGCGCTGGACCAGCACGGGGACACCGTCCGCGAGGCGGCCGACCGGCTGGCTGGCCGTGGCTGAGGGGGAGACCGAGGCTGGCTTCCATCCCGTGCCGAACAGTTCGGCCAGCGCCGCGCCACGCAGCACGGCATGGCCGGACGCCTGCGACGCCCATCTCCATATCTACGACTCGCGTTTCCCGGCCATCGCCCCGGCTGTGGCCAACGCCACCGTGGCGGACTACCGGCGCGTGCAGGCGCTGCTGGGCACGCGTCGCGCGGTGATCGTCCAGCCCCGCTGCTACGGCACCGATCACAGCTGCACCCTCGATGCGATCCGCCAGCTTGGCCTCGCCAACACGCGCGGTGTGGGGGTGGTGCGGCCCGATGTGTCCGACGAGACGCTGGAGACGCTCCATGCCGGCGGTATCCGGGGCATCCGCTTCTCGTTGTACACCCCGGCCCACGCCGTGGTGGGCTTCGAGATGGTGGAGACGCTGGCGCACCGCATCGCCGAACTGGGCTGGCATCTGCAACTGCACTGGACTGCCGACCAGATCGTCGCCCATGGCGACCTGCTGGCGCGGCTGCCCACGCCGCTGGTATTCGACCATCTGGCCCGCCTGCCGCTGCCCGGCGGCACGGCGCACCCGGCGTTCGCGCTGGTGTCCAGGCTGCTGGCGGAGGGCCGTGCGTGGCTGAAGCTGTCGGGCGCCTATCTGGATTCGATGGTCGGCGCCGGCGGTGGGTATGCCGACATCGCGCCGGTGGCCCGTGCGTGGGTGCAGGCGGCGCCGGAGCGGCTCGTCTGGGGCAGCGACTGGCCCCATTCCACCGAGCCGCACGCCAAGCCGGACGATGCCTTGCTGTTCGACCTGCTGGCCGATTGGGCCGGCACCGAGTCGGCGCGCCGCCGCATCCTGGTGGACAACCCCGCCGCGCTGTACGGATTCGAGGCCGCGTAAGCCGGTCCATAGAACTCAAGAACGGAGACAACCATGAGCAAGACCCTGCAACGCCTCGGCAAGGCCGTGGCGACCCTGGCTGCGGCCGTGCCGCTCGCCGCTTTCGCCTTCCCGGACAAGCCCATCCGCATGGTGGTGCCGTACTCGGCCGGCGGCGGGGCGGACAACACCGCGCGGGTCGTCGCCCAGAAGGTGGGCGAACTCCTCGGCCAGACCGTGGTGATCGACAACAAGCCGGGTGCCGGCGGCGTGATCGGCGCGGACGCCGTGGCGAAGGCCCCGGCCGATGGCTACACGGTGCTCTACGACGCCTCGGCCTTCGCCGTGAACGGCGCGCTGCGCAAGCTGCCGTTCGACCCATCGGCCGATTTCATTCCGATCTCGCTGGTCGCCACGGCGCCCCAGATCCTCGTGGTGGCCATCAACGCGCCGTACAAGACCGTGGCCGAGTTCATCGCTGCCGCAAAGAAGACGCCCGGCAAGCTGACCTACGCGTCCGCCGGC
Source organism: Cupriavidus sp. OV096 (assembly GCF_900115455.1). Lineage (NCBI taxonomy): Bacteria > Pseudomonadati > Pseudomonadota > Betaproteobacteria > Burkholderiales > Burkholderiaceae > Cupriavidus > Cupriavidus sp. OV096. The sequence continues at coordinate 85,577 of NZ_FOWM01000007.1, read as the reverse complement.
GCTGGCACGGGTTCCCATCTGGCCGCCGAGATGTTCAACGAGCAGGGCAAGATCGAATTGCTTCACGTGCCATACAAAGGCGGCGCGCCGGCGCTGACCGATGTGATGGGCGGGCAGGTGGCGTCCTACTTCGGCAATACGGCCTCTACGCTCCAGTATGTGACCGGCGGCAAGCTGCGCGCGCTGGCGGTGACCTCGAAGACGCGCCTGAAGGCGCTGCCCGATACGCCGACGCTGGCCGAGAGCGGCATGCCGAACTACGAGGTGCTGGAGTGGAACGGCGTCTTCGTGCCCAAGGGCACGCCGCCGGACCGCGTGCAGACCATCGCGAACGCGGTGCAGAAGGCGGTGGCGGACCCGGCCGTGCGCGCCAAGCTCCAGCAGGCCGGGCTCGATCCGGTCGGCAACACGCCGCAGGCGTTCAAGAGCTTCCTGCACACCGAATCGACGCGCTGGCAGGCGCTGGTCAAGGCGCGCGGGATTCGGGTGGAGTAAGTTCCTGGCGCTCGGCTTCGGCAGCGTGCACGAAGCGCCGCTGCCGCATCCACTTCGTCGCCACCCATTTCTCGCCGGCCAGCACTTCGGCGGCTGCATGCAAGGTGCGGCCGTCTAGCTGGCCGTGGTCGTCGCAGTACTCGAAGTACAGCGCATTGCCCTTGCGCGGCACCACGGACAGGCCGATCTCGGGGAAGAGCGTTTCCCCGCCCGCCGGCACGTCGTTCAGGTAGATCACCATCGTGCTCACACGCTGCCCGCTGCGCGCAATCGACGCCTGATTGGCGGCGTTGTTCGGCATCAGGAAGTCGAAGTGCGGGCGGCTCTGCGCCCCCGGGGCGTAGCGCAGCACCTGCAAGCCCTCGCCGTTCTCCATCGGCATCTGCATCAAGGCTGAAATGCGGGCGTCGAGCGTAGCCAGCCACGGCGCCTCGGCCAGGCGGAAGAACATGCCCTCGCTGGTGCGGTCCGGGCTCACGATGTGCTCGCCGGTGCGCGGATCGACAAGGGTCGATGGCGCGAGGCGAGGCCGCGCCGCCGCCATCAATGCATCGCACTCATCATGGCTGAGCACGCCTTCGAGCACGGCCACCACGGGGCGCTCGGTGCGGGATAGCACGGGTACGTCGCGGTCGCCACCGTGCAGCACCGACGCACGCGGCAGCCGGGGCTGGGCTGGCGCCGTGGCGGGGGCGGTGCGCTCCACCGTGATGCTGCCCTCCGGCAATGGCAGTCCCTCGCGCAGCACGCGGGCGAAAGCCTCCACCAGTTCGCGCGCCACGTCCGGCGCAAAGCGCTGCGCGGCCAGCGCGCGCACCAGTTCGTCCGGACGGCCGCCGCGCTGCAAGGCCTGCACGATCCAGTCGCGCAACTCGGCGGTGAAATGCAGCGTGGCAAGCTGGCGCGGCGGGGTAGTCAAGGATTGGGGCGAGGCGTGCATGGGACGGCATGGGTAACGGGCGGCGCCAGTATCCCGGCATTGCGCGCGGCATGCAACCGGTTGCCGGCTTGAAATTTTCTGTAACTTTCGTGTGGTACCGGAGCAATCAAACGGTCATATTTGGCTCCTAGGATCAGGGCCGCTGCACACATGACAGGGAATCGCGTACCGGCTTTCCCCCGTCGAAAAACTCCCTCGCGCAGGCGGGCCACCCGCCAGAACCATCGCGACGGGGCGGGCTTTTGGGTGCGGCACTCCAACGATACCCACTACATATCGCCCTAGCCCGGCGAGCCAAAAATACAATGCACCCAAACCACCACAGCTTTGTTCCGTTACTCACGGCGCTGGCCGCAGCCGCCATGCTGACCGCCTGCGGCGGCGATGACGGCGGCACCCCGGCCGCGTCCACGCCCAACGCCACCCCGGCCACGGTCAGCGGCAGCGTGATGGGCACGGCGATCAAGAACCCGACTGGCGTCGCCCAATCGTCCGCCACGGGCGTGGACTACGCCAAGAGCAGCACGGGCGATGCCGTCCAGCAGACCATCGTCCCCATCGCCTATGCCAACGCCACCGTGTGTGCCGACACCAACGGCAACGGCGCGTGCGACAGCGGCGAAGCCTCCACCCGCACCGGCGCCGATGGCCGCTTCACGCTGACCACGGCGGCCACGAGCCTGGTGGCCGTGGTCGGCACGGACGCCACCTACACGGACGCCAGCGGCGCCCCGGCCAAGGTCGCCAGCAAGCTGGTGCTGCGCAGCGCGGCCGACCAGGCGGCAAATGGCGCTCAGGTAGTCATCAGTCCGTTATCGACGGAAGTGGTGCGCCTGACCGAAGCCGAATCGCTGACGGTGGCCGATGCCAAGACCGCCATCGCCAGCCGGCTGAGCCTCACCGGCGGCACCGCCGATGTGACGGTCAAGGCCGATGACGTGCTGGCCCTGCCGGCCAGCGTGGCCGACGCCCACGCCGCCACCGCGCTGCTGACCGAGTCGAACACGCTCGCGGGGCGCTACACGCTGGCCTCGAAGATCCTCGACCGTGGCTTTATCAGCGATGCCGCCACCGATCCGGTCACCACGCTGAAGGCTGCGCAGGACGCTGCGTTCAACCCGGAAGGCATCCCGCGCTACGACCACCTGTTCGTGGTGGTCTTCGAGAACCACAGCAACCAGACCATCGACGATCCGGCCTACCCGAACTTCTACAAGTACCTGAACCAGGAAGGCAACAAGGCGGCCAACTATTTCTCCACCGGCAACCCCAGCGAGCCGAACTACATCTCGCTGGCCAGCGCCGACGACTGGGGCGTGGCCGACGACAACGCCTGGAACTGCCTGCCGGCCGGCGACACCGCCAACCAGCCGACCGACGTCTACCAGCCGCTGGCCGCCTGCAACGCCGACACCAAGGTCCACAACCTCAAGGGCCGCCGCAACCTGTTCACGGCGATGTACAACGCCGGCATGGGCACGCGGGTGTACAGCGAGTCGATGGACCCGGGCCAGGACCCGCGCAAGGACGGCGCCGGCAACGCGGCCATCACCGCCGTCAACGTGACGTCCGGCGCGGGCGCCACCGAGCCGATGATCTCCAGCCTGTACAAGACCAAGCACCACCCGGCGGTGAATTTCGACGAAGTGCGCAATCGTCCGGACTTCTTCAAGAACCTGAACCGCACCGTGGGCGGCGGCCAGTGGGATGCGGCCATCCAGACCTATGCGCAGGGCCACGGCATCACCTGGAACACCCACCAGTTCGAGGATGACCTGAAGAGCGGCGACGTTGGCGCGCTGAACTACATCGTCCCCGACCAGTGCGATGACATCCACGGCACCGGCTCGGCGGTGGCGGACTGCACCTCGGGCGTGCCGGGCATCAAGCGCGGCGACGCCTACGCCAAGTACCTGGTGGAGACCATCAAGGCATCGCCGGTGTGGCAGAACACCAGCCGCCGGTCGGCCATCGTCATGCTGTTCGACGAAGGGTCGAGCTTCTTCGGCAGTTCGTCGTGCTGCGGCTGGAACGTGGGCGGTACTGCCACCAGCGGCGCTCCGCTGGACGAAGGCATCACCACGGCGATTCCGCGCTACAACGGCGGCAACAAGGGCGATGGTCCGACCATCTTCGGTCTGCTGACCAACCAGCCGGGCGCGCCCAAGCAGGTCATCGACTCGGATGCCTACAGCCACTTCTCGTTCGTGCGCACGATGCAGGACATGTTCGCGCTGGCCGACCCGGGCGTGCCGACGTCGTACATGAACCGCTCGAAGTACACCGAGCAGTACATCGCCCAGAACCTGGCCAATCTGGCCGAGTACTCGGGTAGCGCCAACACCCACTTCGATTCGGTGCGTCCGATGAACCACAACTACGTGGTCAAGGCCGGCGATATCGTCTCGGGCGGCGCCACGCGCGGTGTGAGCGGCAGCGGCACGCTGAGCGGCGGCAACACGGCCAGCGGGCCGGATGCCACGCAGACCAATATCTGGGCGATCAAGTCCTGATGTGGCGGGGCGCCGGGCGCGCGGCGCAGGCCGTCGCCCGGGGCCCCGATCTTCTTATGGTGCGCAACCGGGCCTGGCCCGGCTGTGCGCCCGGCTGCCACCGCTGATCCAGACCATGTCCCACTCCATTCTTGCCGCCAGCCTGCTGGCGGCCGCGTGTGCTGTCACGCTCGTCGGCTGCAAGCCGGCCACCGAGACGGCGCCGCACGCTGCCACGCCAGCCAAGGCCGCCGTGCAGACCGTTTCCGCGCCGGCGCCATCGGCTCCGGCATCGCCCCTGTCACCCGCCGCGCAGCTCGGCGCGAAGCTGTTTTTCGATCCCTCGCTGTCCGGCACGGGCAAGATGTCCTGCGCCACCTGCCACGACCCCAACCACGCCTACGCACCAGCCAATGACCTCTCGGTGCAGCTGGGCGGGGCCGACGGCAAGGCGCCGGGCACGCGCGCGGTGCCCACGCTGATGTACAAGGAGTACACCAACGCCTACTCGGATACCTTCGAGAACCCCGACATGGTCAGCCCGCCCGGTCCCGGCGGCGGCCTGACCTGGGACGGCCGCGCCAACACCATCGCCGAGCAGGCCGCGATTCCGCTGCTGGCGTCCAACGAGATGGCCAATGCGAGCAAAGCCGCCGTGGTCGAGGCCGTACAGCACGGCGCCCACGCCGACGCCTTCCGCCAGACCTACGGCGCCACCGTGTTCGATGACACCGAGCGCGCCTTCACGCTGGTCGGCGCCGCGCTCCAGGCGTTCCAGGTGGAAGACCGCAGCTTCCACCCCTACAGCAGCAAGTTCGACCGCTACCGCAACAACAAGCTCGGCGGCGCGCTGACCGATGCGGAGGTCCGCGGCCTGCGCGTGTTCCTGGATCCCAACAAGGGCAATTGCATGGCCTGCCACCTGATCGGCGGTGGCAACGACGGCAGCCAGGACATGACGAGCGATTACTCGTTCGCCGCCATCGGCGTGCCGCGCAATATGGAGATCCCGGCCAACGCCGATCCGAAATATTTCGACCTCGGCCTGTGCGGCCCGCTGCGCACCGACCATCGCCCCGGCAAGGACAAGGGTGCGGCGGCCACCTGCGGCATGTTCAAGACGCCGGTGCTGCGCAACGTGGCCACGCGCCACGTGTTCATGCACAACGGGGTATTCAAGTCGCTGGAGGAGGTGGTGCGCTTCTACAACACCCGGGACACCGCGCCGGAGAAGTGGTACCCGCGTGATGCCCGGGGCCGCGTGAACAAGTTCAACGACCTGCCGGCGTCGTACCGCGCCAACCTGGACGACCAGATGCCGCTGGACTTGCGCAAGCCGGGGAGCGCCACGCCGATGACTGACTCGGAGATGCAGGACCTGATCGTCTTCCTGAAGACGCTGACCGATGGCTTCGTGCCGCCGGCGGGCACCGCCGAGAGCGGTCCGCAGGCCCACACGGTGGCGGAAGCCGCGGCCGAGAACGCCGCCCGGAACGCCGCGCACAAGGCACAGACGCCATGACCCCTTATTCCATCGACACCAAGACCATGAAACCGATCCTTTTCGCCACCCTTGCTGCGCTGGCTATGCTCGCTGGCTGCAGCGCCCCGGACGCCCCCAACGAAGCCAACTTCCGCGCCGCGCTGGAGAAGCAGCTCGAAGCCCACGGCGACCTCTGCATCGGCCGCCATAGCTGGCCCGTGGATGTGCCGGACCTGCCCGTGGCGGGGACACTGCGCGACGGCATCCAGATGCCCGCGCTCGAACATGCCGGGCTGGTGGCGCACACCAGTGCCGAGATGACGCTGCGTCACCAGAACGGCGAGACGGAAACCGTGAAGGCGCTGCGCTATGACCTGACCGACAAGGGGCGCGGCTTCGTCAATGCCCATCCCGGGACGGCAGCGAAAGGCACGGACACCGCCGAGCCGGATCTCTGCTACGGGCACGTCCGCGTGAACAAGGTGACTGGCTGGGACACGCCCAAGGCCAGCGGCGTGGGCGACAAGGCGGCGCACGCCACCACCACCGTTCGCTACACCTACATGCTCGATCCGGCCCCGTGGGCCAGTGACGCGGCGGTGCAGGGCGCCTTCCCGGTGCTGGCCCGCGTGGTGCGGGGCAGCGGCACGATGGAGTTGACGCAGCAGTTGGTGGCCACCAGCGGCGGCTGGCAGCCGATGTAAGGAGGGGAAATCAGGCGTTGACGACGCGGCGCGCGAAGCGCTCCAGGTAGTCCATCAGCCGCTCCGCGCCGTCGGCGGCTTCGGCTTCGTTACCGCTGGCGATGGCCTGCGCCATGACCAGGTGGGCCTGGGCGCCTTCGGCAATCTCGCCCTCGTGCTGATAGGCGTACCAGAAGCGCCGGCATTGCACGATCAGCGGGATCACCGCCTTGACCGCCGAGCGGTTGCGGCAGGCCGCGTGGTTCACGTGGTCCAGCGCCTGGTCGGCGGCCATGTATTCGTCGAGGTTGCCACGCTGGGCGGCCTTGACCATCTTCTGGGCGCTGGCGATCAGCGCCTTGCGCTGGGTATCGGTGGCGCGGCGCGCGGCATTGGCGGCAATCAGCCGCTCCAGCACGCGGCGCGTGGCCAGCACGTCCAGATGGTCCATGACGTCGATGGTCGAGACGATCAGCCCGCGCCGGGGCTGCTGGAGCACCAGCCCCATCGACACCATGCGCACCAGCGCCTCCCGCACGGGCGTGCGGCCCAGCCCGGCGAGTTCGGCCAGCTCGGCCTCCACCACGGGGCTGCCGGGGGCGATCTCGAGCTTGGAGATCAGCGTCTCGATGCGGTCGTAGGCCACGTCGGCGGCGCGGCGCTTTTCACGGTTGTCAGTCTCGGCGCTCTGGTTTCTGGAAGGTGTCGGCATCTCGAACAGGTTGGCAGCGGGGCGGCGGTCGACATTATGCCGTGACCGCCGCCGGGGGGCTCAGGGGGCCTTGGCGCACTCAGAGCGTGGCGCCGATCTTGCGCAGCTCCGGAATCGCCGGGGCCTTGGCCACCCACAGGGCGTCGAACTTCTGGATCGCCGGCGCCGGGTCGTAGTTGGCGACGCTCTTGAAGTGGACCGACGACTGCTTGAGCTTCTCGATCAGCCCCGCCTCGGTGGTGACGATGTCGTTGATCTGCGCGGTCAGCGACTGCGTGACCAGCGCGCGCACGATGTCCTTGTCCTTCGCGTCCAGCCCTTGCCAGATCCGGCCCGAGACCAGCGGCGCGAACGGCATGAACAGCGCGTTCATCGGCAGCAGGGACTTGGAAATCTTGTCGTAGCGCTGGTTCCAGGACAGTTCGATGTCGGCCTCCAGCCCATCCACCTGGCCATTGGTCATGGCGTCGAACACAGCCGGCGTGGGGATCGGCGTGGGCGCGGCGCCCAGCATCGAATAGAAGTCGCGGTAGACCGGCGTGGGGTTGATGCGCAGCTTCATGCCCTTGAGGTCGTCCGGCGAATTGATGTCGCGCGTGGCGAACACGACCCGCATGCCGGTGATGCCCCAGCCCAGGCCGATGGTGCCGGTTTCGCGCGGCAGGGCGTCCAGCAGCTTCAGGGCCGCCGGCGTGCGCACCAGCTTGGCCACGCTGCTGGTGGAGCGCACCAGATAGGGCGCGTTGATGGCGGCCACGCTGGAGACGCGCGAGCCGAGTTCGGCCGCCTGGATCCAGCCCATGTCGAGCGCGCCGGACTGGAGCTGCTGCATCATCGCCGACTCATTGCCAAGCTGGCCCGAGTGGAACACGGTCACGGTCAGGCGGCCGTCGGTTTCCTTCTTGAGCGACTCGCCGAAGGCCACGGCGGCCCGGTTCCACGAGTGCCCGGCGGGCGTGATCAGCCCGAGGCGGAACTCCTTGGTCGTGGCGGCGCGCGTGGTCGAGGTGATGACCATGGGCGCGGCAACGGTGGCCAGCGCGGTGGTCTTGAGGAAACGGCGGCGGGTGATGAGGGTCATGGCGGCTCCTGTGCGGTTCGATGGGTAACGGCGAGGCGGATGGGACGGCTATGGATCGGGTTGGATCGGGTTGGATCGGTCGGCTAGTCCAGCAGGGCGATGGACAGGCTCGGGAACAGCGAGAGCAGCACCAGGGCCACGCAGCTGATCAGGAAGAAGGGCAGCGTGACCATGAACATCTTCCCCGGCTTGGCGCCGGTGACGGCGGAGGCCACGAAGAAGCTCAGCCCCACGGGCGGGGACATCAGCCCGAGCACGAGGTTGATGACGATGACCACCCCGAAGTGGCGCGGGTCGATGTGGTAGACCTCGGTGGCGATTGGCAGCAGGATCGGCACGGTCATGATCAGGCCCGGAATGCCGTCGATCACCGTGCCGATGATCAGCAGGATCACGTTGGCCAGCAGCAGGAATTCGACCGGGCTGTGGGCGATGGTCTGGATCCAGGCCGCCACCATCTGCGGGATCTTGCCGTAGATCAGCAGCCACGAGAACACGGCGGCGGCTGCCACCAGGAACAGCACGATGGCCGAATAGATGGCCGAGCGCAGCAGGATGGCCGGCATCGTGCGCAGGTCGAACTCCTTGGTCACGTAACGGCCGACGAGCGCCGCGGCCAGCGCGCCCACGGCGGCGGCCTCGGTCGGGTTAGCCACGCCGGCGAGGATGGAGCCGACGATCACCACCGGAATCAGCAGCGTCGGGCTGGCCTGGATCACGGTGGTGGCGCGCTCGCGCAGCGTCTTGCGCGCGCTGCGGGGGTAGTTGTAGAAGAGCCCCATGATGGCGATGATGATGAAGAACAGCACCGTCAGCAGCAGCCCGGGCAGGATGCCGGCGATCAGCATGTCGCCCACGGCCACCTGGGCCAGCACGCTGTAGACCACGAACATTACCGAGGGCGGGATGATCGGCCCCAGCATGCCGCCGTAGACGGTCAGCCCGGCCGCGAAAGTCTTGTCGTAGCCCTGTTTCTCCATCTCGGGCACCATCACCTGCGACATGATCGCCACCTGGGCCGTGGCCGAGCCGATGATCGACGACACCAGCATATTGGCCAGGATGTTGACGTAGGCCAGGCCGCCCTTGATCGAGCCGACGAAGGCCATCGACAGATCCACCAGCCGGCGCGTGATGCCGCCGCTGTTCATGATCTCGCCGATCAGGATGAACAGGGGGATGGCGATCAGGCCGTAGCTGTCCACGCCCGCGAACATCTGCGAGGGGAACGATTGCAGCAGCACGGTGGCGCCGGTGCTGAAGATGAACGCCAGTCCGGCCAGGCACAGGCAGATGCCGATCGGCACGCCGACCAGCATCACGCCGCAGAAGAAGAAGGTTGTCGGCATGTCAGTTCACCGTCTCGGAGTTGCCCACCTGGAACTCGGGGTAGGCGCGGCGCGGCGCCAGGTCGAGATCTTCGAGCAGGTTGGCCAGCGCGTGCAGGCTCAGGGTGCAGGAGAACAGCGGCATGATCAGCTGGAGCACCCAGACCGGCCATTCGAGCGTCTGGGTGTGCTCGGTGTAGAGGAAGTTGAACGATTCGGCCGCGTACTCGCGGGCGTCGAAGCCGTAGCGGACGATGCCGACCGGGTCCATCCAGACCCAGCACATCGCCAGCAGCGCCAGCCCGAACAGCAGCACGCCGCCCGTGGAGATGGCCTTGGCAGCGCGGGCGGCCTTCGGGGGCAGGTGCTCGGTGAGCAGTCCCACGGCGAAATCGAGCCGCAGGCGCGTCATGACCGACGCCCCGACGAAGGTCAGCCAGACCACCGCGTAGACCGACGCTTCGTCCACCCAGTACAGCGGCAGCCCCGCGTAGCGCGTGACCACGTTGAGCAGGATCAGCAGCACGAGCAGCGTCATCAGGCCGCCGAGCGCATGGCGCTCCACGGCGAGCACGGCGTCCGAGGCGCGCATCACCCAGCGCACCGGCCGCTTGACGGTGGCCGTGGCCGTGGCGGGCGCATCGGTGGCAGTGAGGGAGGGAAGGTCAGGCATGGCAGGCAGACTCCAGGACGAAGGGGGCGGTCGTGACGATCACGGCCACGACGGCTGGTGCAAGTTGGATGCCTGCTGCGGCCCCGGGGGCCGCCGCAGGCATGCATCACGCAGTTGGCCTCATACCACCGACTGGTACTTCGCCGGCCGCGTCTCCAGCGCCTGGCGCACCACGCGTTCGACGAAGGCGCGCTCCTCGCCCACCAGCGGCAGGCGCGGGCGGCGCATGAACTCGGAGCCCACGCCGACCAGGGTGTCGATCAGCTTGAGGTTCTGCACCAGCTTGTTCGAGACATCGAGGTGGAGCATCGGGGTCATCCACTGATACAGCTTGAGCGCCTCGGCGAAATCGCCCGCTTTCATCAGGTCGAACAGCGCCACGGTTTCGCGCGGGAAGGCGCAGCCCACGCCGGCCAGCAGGCCGTCGCAACCCAGCGCCAGCCCTTCGTAGGCCAGGTCGTCCACGCCCATGAAGATCTGGTAGCGGTCGCCCAGGGTGTTGCGCAGGTCGGTCACGCGGCGGATATCGCCCGTGCTTTCCTTGATCGCCGCCACCCACTTGCAGTCGGCCAGCTCCACCATGTGCTCGGGCTTGAGGTCCACCCGGTAGGCGACCGGGTTGTTGTAGACCATCACCGGCTTCTGGGCGGCTTCCGCCATGACGCGCACGTTCTGCATCGCCTCGCGGGCATCGGCCACGTAGATCACCGAGGGCATCACCATGAAGCCGGACACGCCGAGCTTGTTCGCGCCGTCGATATAGCGCAGGGCGTCTCGCGTGCTGGTCTCGGAGACGTTGGCCAGCACCGGGATGCGGCCATCGGCGGCTTCCACGGCGATGCGCGCCACGTCGAGCTTCTCCTCCAGCGACAGCGTGCTGGCTTCGCCCAGCGAACCGCAGGTCACCAGGCCATGGATGCCATTGCGGATCTGGAATTCGATGTGACGGCTAGTGCCCTCGGCGTCGATCCGCTCGTCGGCGTGGAACTTGGTGGTGATGGCGGGGAAGATGCCGGTCCAGCGGGGATTGGTGGCGTTGCTCGAATTGGTCGAATTGGTCACAGGGGACTCCTCGGTTGGGTCGGGTTGGGCTCGCAAATATCTGCTTAATATATTTAGGATATCTTCCAGCATTGGTCTAGCAAGAGCAATGCCAGTGAATACCCTGATAGCCGGCGCGCCCGGAATCCGGCTTGGGGACTGGGATTGGGGGAAATGGGGAGGGAAAGGCGGGCGGAAGGGGAGGAAGCCCGGGCCCCGGAGCGGGGCATGCCGTGCACCGCCGGCGGGTCCGGTGCACCGCCGCGGACGCGCCGCGTCAGCTAGATGGGCGGCTGTGTGGGCGCTTCAGCCCGCCAGTGCGAAGCCGTAGAGCGCGGCGGCATTGCGCCAGCGCAAGCCTTCCGACAAATCCGGCCGCTGTGCGAGCCAGGCCATCACCGCGCGGCATTCGTCGGCACGTGCGGGGGCCTCGTGGTTGGTCCACGGCCAGTCGCTGCCCCAGAGCAGGCGGTCCGGCCCGGCTATCTCGGCCCAATGCGCGGCCAGTGTCGGCCACTGGTCAGGGCTGGCCAGCCGGTAGGGCGCGCTGATCTTGATCCAGAGCGGGCGTCGCACGGCCACGGTGCGGGCCGTGTCGAAGACCGGGTCGTCCACGCCGAGCGGGCCGGGGCGGCCGAAGTGATCGAGCACGATGGGGGCCGGCGCATTGTCGAGCGCGGCATCGAGCGCGGCCAGCACCATCGCGCCGTCGCCATTGTTCGTGTGGACTTCCACGTGCCAGCCCAGCGCTGCCACGCGCTGGAACAGCGAGCGCCACGGCGCGGTGTCGATGCGCCGCCAGCCGGCATCGCCATACAGGTTCAGGCGGATGCCCCGGACCCCGGCGGCATCCAGCGTGGCGAGTTCGGCGTCGTCCACGGCCGGATCGACCACGGCCACGCCGCGCAGCCGCCCCGGCATGCGGCGCAGCGCAGCCAGCATCGCCGCGTTGTCGGTGCCGAGGAAGCTGGTCTGGACCACCACGCCGTAGGGGTCCACCGACGGGTCGCCCATCGACCCGGCCATGGACAGCCAGTCCGCCAGCGGCGCGGCGTAGGGCGGCCGGTAGCGTGCCGACGCCACGGCCACGCCGGCATCGAAGACATGGAAGTGGCAGTCCACCAGCGTCTGGCTTGTCGTCATCGGCACGATTCTCCTCTGTGCGGGTTAGCCCCGATATGGCGGGCTGGCCCGGTCCGGGTACTCTAGTCCTCTATAGGAGTGGAATCTAACACGGACACCAGATGCCAGACAATGCCACGCGCCAACCGGCCGCCGCCTCGGCAGGCATGAGCCGCTACGGGCAGATTGCCGCGCTATTGCAGCAGAAGATCGTCACGGGCGAGTGGTCGCCGGGCACTGCCATTCCGGCCGAAAGTGCGCTGGCGGGCGAGTTTGGCATCGCGCTCGGCACGATCCGGCAGGCGATTGCCGTGCTGGTGCAGCAGGGGCTGCTGGAGCGGGTACAGGGCAAGGGTACTTTCGTGTGCACCGGGCTGACCGGGGGGAGCGGCGCCAGCATGATGCGCTTCTTCCGCTTCCGCTCGGAGGCCGATGCCGATGCGGCGCCCACGGCGGTGCCGCGCTCGGAGATCCTGTCCTGCCGCAGCGTGCGGCTGGACAAGGCCATGGCCAGCCGCTTCGGGCTGGAGGCCGGCGCGCGGGGTCTGGCCATCTCGCGCCGGCGCTGGGTGGCGGACACCCCGCGCCTGCTCGAATCGATCTGGCTGCCGTTGCCGCGCTGCGCGGCGCTGCAGGAGACGCCGATGGCCGAGTGGGGCGAGCTGCTCTATCCGCTGCTGAGCCAGCGCTGCGGCATCACCGTGCACCGGGCGATGGACGAGGTGACCTTCCGGCTGCTCGATGCCGAGGAAGCCGAGCTGCTCGCGCTGCCGCCCTCCCATCCCTGTGCGCTGGTCACGCGTCAGGCGTTCGATATCCAGGGCCAGTGCGTCGAATACCGGCTGACCCGGGGCGATGCCTATGCCTTCCGCTACACGGCCGAGATTCGCTGACCTCGCCCCAACATTGATTTGACGGAGACACCCCCATGCGTTCCCTGATCCCCCTCACGCTGGCAGGCCTGGCCTTGCAGCCGACCTTGCTGCACGCCGCCGACGCCGCCCAGCCGTGGCCGACGCGCCCGCTGACCATCGTCGTCACCTATCCGCCCGGCGGTGGTGCCGACCTGATGGCGCGGCTGATCGCGCCGGGGCTGGGACGGGAACTCGGCCAGACGGTGATCGTGGAAAACCGCCCAGGGGCGGGCGGGCAGATCGGCGCGTCGTACGTGGCCAAGGCCGCGCCCGATGGCTACACGCTGATGGTGGACGCGTCGTCCTACGCGGTGAACCCGAGCCTCTATCCGCGCCTGCCCTACGACCCCGCCAAGGCGTTCCGGGCGGTGGGCGTGCTGGCGCGCTATCCCAATGTGCTGGTGGCCAATCCCGCCTTCCCGGCGACGAACGTCAAGGACGTGCTGGCGCTGGCGAAGCAGAAGCCGGGCACGGTGGCGTTCGCCTCGTCGGGCAATGGCTCGGCGCAGCACCTGTCCGGCGTGCTGTTCGAGCAGCGCGCCAGCGTGGACCTGCTCCACGTGCCATACAAGGGCGGCGGTCCGGCGATGACCGATGTCATCGCCGGACAGGTGCCGCTGTTCTTCGCCAACGTGGCTTCCAGCCTCCAGCACATCAAGGCAGGCAAGCTGCGCCCGCTGGCGGTGACCAGCCATACGCGCACCTCGGCGCTGCCCAACGTGCCGACCATGCAGGAAGCCGGCGTGGCGGGCTACGAGGTCTATGAATGGAATGCCGCCTTCCTGCCCGCCAACACGCCGGAAGCCGTGGTGGCCAGGCTGTCGGACGCGCTCCAGAAGGTCATGGGCAGTCCGGAGATCCGCCAGCGCGTGGCCGAGCTGGGCGGCGAGGTGGTAGGCGCCCCGCCGGCCGAGGCGGCGCGTTATATCGACACCCAGACGCGGCTCTGGGCCAAGGTCATCAAGGACGGTAACGTCAAGCCGGAATAAGCGCCGGCTTGACGTCGTAGCACACTAAAAACGAAGGAGACCCCCATGTCCACAGATTCCCCCTTTGACGCCGATCGCCGGCACCTGCTCGGGTTGATGGCTGCGCTGGGCGCCGGCGCCCTGGCGCCCACGCTGGCGCGCGCGCAGGCAACCTGGCCGTCCAAACCCATCCGGCTGGTGGTGCCGTTCGCGCCGGGCGGCAGTTCCGAGATCGTGGCGCGCTCCACGGCGGCGGAGCTGACCAAGCTGCTCGGCGTATCGGTATTCGTCGAAAACAAGCCGGGCGGGGCGGGCAATATCGCCATGGGCGAGGTAGCGCGGGCCGACGACAACCACACGCTGATCCTCGGCCATATCGGCACGCTGGCGGTCAATCCGTACATCTTCCCCAAGCTGCCGTACGACCCGAACAGGGACTTCCGGCCGATTTCGCTGCTGTCGAAGGTGCCCAGCCTGTACGTGGTGCACCCGGACCTGCCGGCGAAGAACCTCAAGGAGTTCGTGGCCCTGGCCAAGAGCAAGCCGGGCAAGCTGAACTACGGCTCGGCGGGCAATGGCAGCGCCGGCCACCTGGCTTTCGAGTACCTGAAGGCGACCACCGGCACCTTTATCACCCACGTGCCGTATCGCGGCAGCGGCCCGCAGATCACCGACCTGCTGTCCGGGCGGCTCGATGCGGCGGCGGTGGGCGCGCCGGCCATCATCCAGTTCATCAAGACGGGCAAGGTGCGCTGTATCGCCACGGGCACGGCGCAGCGCATTCCGCAGCTCCCCGATGTGCCGACGGTGGCGGAGCAGGGCTATCCGGGCTTCGAGATGACGCAGTGGTACGGGCTGCTGGCGCCGGCCTCGCTGCCGCAGCCGGCGGTGGCCAAGCTGGCGGAGGCCACGATCAAGGCGGTGAAGAGTCCCACCTCGGTGGAGCGGCTGGGCGCGGACGCCGCCCTGGTGGTGGGCAGCACGCCCGAGGAATTCGCCCGCTTTATCGCGGCAGAGCAGCAACGCTGGAAGCCGATCGTGGCGCGCGCGGGCATCAAGCCGGACTAGGCGTTGCCGCCGTCCTACCTATACTTCAAGGCACCGGCCCCAGGCCGGTGTCAGGAGGCGATATGGGACGCAAGTACATCGATTGCCGCGACTATCCGAGCGAGAAAAACTGCACTGTGGCGCTGAGCGCCGACAATGAAGACGAACTGCTCGAGGCTGCGGTCCAGCATGCGGTGGCGGTGCATCAGCATCAGGATTCCCCTGAACTGCGCACGCAGCTGAAGTCCTTGTTCAAGGAGGGTGCCCCGCCGGCCTGAGCGCCGGCGTTGTCAAGCGAGAGGCGGGACCGGCCAGCGGCTGATCCCGCACTTCCGGCGCGCGGCTAGCGGTCCTGATACGGGTCGTACCATGCCCTGCGCAGGTGCACGTCCCCATCGTGACGATGGATGTGCAACTCGGCGTGCTCGCGCCGGGCCATGTCCCAGCCGGCGGCGATGGCCGCTTCCATGGTCGTGAAGCGCTGGGGCTTGATATCGAGACCACCGAACTGCAGTGCCCAGCCATACTCGGCGGGCAGAACGCGAATGATGCGCGATTGCATATCGTTCTCTCTCCGTATTCCCCGCCATTTTCTTCCGTCAGATTTACCGCTAGGCTAGATCCGTACCAAGGTACGGAGTCAAGCGCAATGCATCACACCATGACAATCGGGAAGCTGGCCCAGGCCGCAGGCGTTGGCGTGGAGACGGTGCGTTACTACCACCGCTGCGGGCTGCTGCCGATGCCGGAGCGCGCGTTCGGCGCCGTCCGCCAGTATCCGGAGGCGAGCCTGCAGCGGCTGCAGTTCATTCGCCAGGCGCAGTCGTTCGGCTTCACGCTGGACGAAGTGCGAGTCCTGCTGCGGCAGGGCCATGGCGACACGTGCGGCACGGCCCGGGTGCTGGCCGAGCAGAAACTCGGGCTGGTGGAAGATCGATTGAAGGATCTGCTACGCCTGCGCGACGAACTGAAGACCCTCATTGCGCAATGCCACGCCAATGGCAGCGGGACGTCCTGCCCCTTGATCGATAGCTTGTCCAACGTCAGACGGCAATCGCCGCCACCCGGGCCCTGAGCCGGGGCGCGGCGAAGTCCAGGAAGGCGCGCAGCTTCAGCGGAAGGAGGCCCTGCCCGGTGTGGACCAGGCTGATGGGCCACGGCGGCGGCTCGAACGCTTCGAGCACGATCTGCAACGCGCCCGCGCGCAGGGCGCCCGCCATCTGGTAGGACACCACGCGCGTAATGCCCACGCCGGCCACCGCCGCATCGACAGCCGCCTCGGCCGTGCTCACGGCCAGCCGCGAACGCACCGGCACCGCAATCTCCGCCTTGCCCGCCTTCGCCCCCTTCGCCACCTTGCCCGCCGTGAAATGCCAGACCTGCCGGGAGGTCATCTGCTCGAACGTGATGCAGGCATGCTCGGCGAGATCCTGGGGGCGAGCGGGCGTGCCGTGCGCGGCGAAGTAGGCCGGGCTGGCGCACACCACCCGCCGGACGGTGCCGATCGGCATCGCAATGAAATTGCTGTCCGGCAGGTCGGCAATGCGCAGGGCGATATCGACATGCTCGTCCAGCAGGGCCACCACGCGGTCGGTCAGCACCATGCGGACGTCGATGTCCGGATAGGTTTTCAGGAAATCCGCCACCACGGACAGCAGGTGCAGGCGGCCGAAGACGATGGGCGCCGTGATGACGAGTTCGCCCTTGGGCGCGGCATATTCGCCGGACGCGGCGCGCTCCGCCTCGCCTACCTCCTCGAGGATGCGCCGGCAGGCGGCCACGTAGGCGTGGCCGGTCTCGGTCAGCGAGAGCTGCCGGGTGGAGCGATGCAGGAGCCGGGTGTTCAGGTGCGCCTCCAGCTCGCCCACCTTCCGGCTCACGGTGGCAAGCGGCATCCGGAGCTGGCGCGCGGCGGCGGAAAAGCTGCCGGCCTCCACCACGGCCACCAGGATCGACATGGATTCGAAACGATCCGCCATATTCTCGATTTTTGGGAGAGTGATTCCCGATCGTGCCAGATTATCTTTATGGGTGGAAGGGCCTAGTATCGGGCGAACCCCTCAATCTGGAGTCCTGCCGTGTCCACGCTTTCGAACCCTCACCCCCAAACCCTGCGCAAATCCGCCTCCGTCAGGCACCTGCCCGTCAACCTGTTCGCGTCGGTGATGGGGATTGCCGGGCTGTCGCTGGCATGGCGGCAGGCCAGCCAGGCGTTCGGGGCCAGCCCGTGGATTGCCGATGTGGCCGGCTGGCTGGCGCTGGCTGTGTTCGTCGTGCTGGGCACGGGCTATCTGGTCAAGGCGGCGAAGTACCCGGCGGCGGTGGCCAGCGAGTACCGGCATCCAGTCGCGGGGAATTTCTTCGGCACGATCACCATCGCCATCCTGCTGCTGTCCACGGTGGTCGCCCCGCTGAGCCAGCCGCTGGCCGAGGGGATGTGGACCGTGGGCACCGTGGCGACGCTCGCCATCTGCTTCGCCATCTCCAGCCGCCTGCTGCGCGGCAAGATCGACGCGGCGCACGCCGTGCCGGCCTGGTTCATCCCCGGCGTGGCCACGCTCGATATCGCCGTGGCCGGCGCCACCATGCCGATGCCGTGGGCCCATGAGGTGAACCTGTTCGCCATGGCCGTGGGGACGATGATCGCGCTGCTGTTCTTCACGATGATCATGGCGCGCATGATCCACCACGAGCCGGTGCCGGCCGGCATGGTGCCGTCGCTGCTGATCCTGATGGCGCCGTTCGAGGTCGGCTTCCTGGCCTATACGAACATGACGCAGCGCGTGGATACCTTCGCCGCCTTGCTGTTCTACTTCGGCCTGTTCATCTTCCTGGCGCTGGCGCCCAAGGTGTTCCGCCGCGGCCTGCCGTTCGCCTCCGGCTGGTGGGCCATCAGTTTCCCGCTGGCGGCGCTGGCCATCGCCGCACTGAAGTACGCGATGTTCGTCCAGGCCTGGCCGGTGACGGCGATTGCCATCGTCCTGCTGGCCCTGCTGAGCATCGCCATCGTGGTGCTGTTCGTCCTGACCCTGCACATCCTGTTCAACGGCGATTTGCTGGGCGGTTGATATAGATGCAAGCCCGGGGCCTGCCGAGGCCGCTGGCACCTAGACTGGTTCCGTTGCAGCTTATCTTTGCGCACTGCGCGAAAGGCCGGGGTTCAAGCATTGGAGGACCCATCATGCACACCGTCGTCAGAACGTATTCAGGAAGCGGCGCCAGCGAGCTATTCGACCTGCTGGCACAACACAAGGATGAGATCGAGCCGTTGATGCGGGAGGTTCAGGGCCTGCTCAGCTACACGCTGGTGCGCGGAGACGCCGGCGGCTTTTCGGTGACCACCTGCACCGACAAGGCGGGCACGGACGAAAGCGTCAAGGTCGCCAAGACCTGGATCGCGGAGCACGCTACCGGAATCTCCGTGGGCGCACCGACGATTACCGAAGGCACAGTGATCGTGCAGTCGAAGTGATGGATAGGGCAAGGCGCGGCGGTTCCTCGAAGGTAGAATCGCCGCCATGACTGGCCCCGATGACACCACCGAGTTCTGGCGCGACCCCGCCATGCCCTGCGCCGAGAGCCGCCGGGCGTGCCGGAGCCGTGCCGCCTATCGGCCGCACAGCCATCCGACCTGGTCGATTGGCGCCGTGGATGGCGGCGCCAGCGTTTTCACGGGGGCCGGCCCCGCGCCGGTGGCGCTGCCGCCAGCTCGCGGAACTGGCGGCGCTGGCCGGCCTGAGCCGCTACCAGCTGATCCGCGCCTTCCGCCGGGCCACCGGCATGACGCCGCACGCGTGGCAGGTCAACCAGCGCGTCAACTTGGCTCGCGACCGCCTGCGTGCCGGCGAAGCGATTGCCGAGGTGGCTTACGGGCTCGGTTTTGCGGATCAGAGCCACTTCCAGCGCGTGTTCAAGGCGCACGCGGCCGTGACACCGGCGCGGTATCGGGCCTGATCGGGCCTGATTGGGCCTGATCCTCCCAATCCTGCAATTTCCTTCAAGACGCGGCCCGCGCGGG
The DNA here is from genome assembly GCF_900115455.1 of Cupriavidus sp. OV096. Classification (NCBI taxonomy): domain Bacteria; kingdom Pseudomonadati; phylum Pseudomonadota; class Betaproteobacteria; order Burkholderiales; family Burkholderiaceae; genus Cupriavidus; species Cupriavidus sp. OV096. Next base: position 66,580 of record NZ_FOWM01000007.1, on the reverse strand, counting down.
GCGGCAGACTCCGGCGGTTTCCTCAGCGAGTCTGCGTCATGCACCTATTCCTCATCGTCGCCACGGCCCACTTTCTGGCGCTGCTATCGCCCGGCCCCGACTTCTTCCTGATCGCCCGTACCTCGCTGGCCGCCGGCTGGCGACGCGCCGCCGGGGCGTGCCTCGGCATCGCGCTGGCCAACGGCGTGTTCATCGCCGGGGCATTTGCGGGGGTCTCGGCGATGCGGGCCGACAGCGCGCTGTTCAGCCTGACGCAACTGGCCGGCGGCCTGTACCTGCTCTACCTCGGTTGGCAGTTCGTGCGGTTCGCCGGGACCACGCCTCTGGGAGAGGCAAAGGCGGGCGGCGGGGCGGCGACCGGCTTCGCGCAGGCGGTGGCTAGCGGCTTCCTGTCCGGCATCCTCAACCCCAAGAACGCCTTGTTCTACGCCAGCCTGGCCGCCATGCTCAGCGGGCCGCACGCCAGCGTGCCGTGGAAAGTGGCGTATGGCGTGTGGATGTTCGGCGCGGTGCTGGCGTGGGACCTGCTGGTCGCGGTGTCCATCGGCCACCCGCGCGTGCTGCGGCGCTTCGCCCGGGTGCTGCCCAAGCTGGAGCGCGCGGCGGGCGGCATGCTGATGGTGTTCGGGGCGGGAGTGCTCGTGGCGGTGGGCCGGCGGGCAGTCGGCGCGGTTCAACGTCTTTAACTCGCTTTGCCAAAAGTTTCACTTGCCCGACAGATTTGACATTCCATACTGGTTCGACCACGTCTGACTGTGACACGGGAGACTCTATGGGCCGGCCGGCACGTTGTGTGAGGACGCGGATCGCACTGGGCGCCGCAGCATTGTTCCCCTCGGCCCTGCAAGCGCAGACGTCCATGTGCAGTACGAGTATCAGCGGAACGTTCTCGGTGGGCGTGTTCTGCCAACCGGCTGCGGGCACGCCATCCAATATCGGCACCTTGACGGGCACCACGTTCAATACGACGACCGGGGCCAGTATCCGGGCGACCACGTCCGCAGCCAACGCCACGGCGACCGTGGCGGGCACGACCATTACCAACCAGCCGGCCGCCGCCGCAAACGGGGTGACGGCCCAGGTCACCGGCACGGTAACGGCCGGCAATGCCGCCGCAAACATCGATGGCGGCACCACGTCGATCACCATGCAGGGCGCTGGCCTGGACGGGATTGGCGTGATCAACCTGAGCCCGGGTAGCTCGACGATTACGGTAACGTCCGGCACGACGCTCAACGTGACGAACCGGGTCACCGGCAACGAGCACGATGGGCTCGACATTACTGCCAACGGCGGCGGCAGCGCCACTATCGTGCATCAGGGCAGCGGGACCATTTCGACGGTCGGTGGCCATGGCATGAACCTGAAGACCACGGCGACCAGCGCGGGCGCGGTCTCGGCCACGGTCGGCAGCGGCGTGACCTTCCTTATCGACAACACCACGGCAATCGAGGATCCGTCGGACCCGGGTCTCGAGGCTGGCCCCGCCAATCATGCCGGCATACGCGCCTACAGCCCCGGCAGCGGCACCATCACCATCGACAGCAACGCCACGGTCCGCGCCACCGCGACCAATGCGTTCGGCATCATGACCGATGCCGGCACCGGCACCACCCGCATCCGCAACGGCGGCGCCATCACCACCGACGGGCTGAACGGCTTCGGCATCCGATCCAGCACGCAGGGCGGCGACGTCGCGGTGGTCAACGAGGGCGCCATTTTGGCCACGGGGCAGGCGGGCCATGGCATCTATGTCACGTCGGGACTGAACACGTCCGGCTCGCTGTCGGTCGACAACCGGGCGCCGATCACGGTTGGCGCCACGGGGAATGCCGAGGGCTCACGCGGCATCTATATGATCGCCCGGGCTGGCGGGACGGCCACCGTCACGGGCACTGGTGACATCACGGTGTACGGCAACCCGGCGACAGTGCGCGCCTTCGGCATTACCGTGGGCGCGGAAGCTGGCGCCGTCACCGTCGATTATTCGGGCAACATCACCACCTACGGCGATGGCTCGGCTGCCATTCGCGCGCATTCCGTCAGCGGCAATACGCAGGTGACCTACACCGGTGCCCGCCTCGAAACCTTCAACGGCAATGCCAACGGGATCTACGCCACCACGGGTGCGGCGACCAACACGGTCGGCATCACGGCGCAGGGCACGATCATCACGCACTCGGACAATGGCGGTGGAGAAGGATCCGGCGGCGGCTCGTTCGGTCTGCAAGGCACCAGTCTGGGCGGCGACGTCGACATCAATTTCGTGAGCGGCAGCATCGACGTGAATGGCAGCGGCGCGGCCATCGTGGCGGGCAGCGGCTACAACGGCGGTACGGGGCTGGGGAAAGTCACCGTGCAGAATGCCGGCACGCTGACGGCGCGCGGCAACGCCCAGCGTGGGATCGCCACGCTCTCGGGAGCGGGCGCGCAGACCATCATCAATCGCGGCGCGATCCAGACGCTCGGCGCGATCGACGCGCAGGGCATCCTGGCGCGGGGCAGCGGCGCGGCGGCGATGTCCGTCGTCAATGAAGGGGCGATCTCGACCGTCGGGAACAATGCGTCGGGCCTGGAGATCACCTCGGTGGGCGGCGCGGTCGATGTGCAGAACCTCCAGCCGGTTCGGGCGGGATGGGGCACGAGCGCGGGCATCGCCACGGCCGGGCTGACACAGGCCGTGCGGAATGCGTCCTCCATCGAGGCCCTGAGCGATCAGGCCGTGCGCGCCGACAGCAACGGCTCGGCGGGATCGTTCCGGCTCGACAACGCTGGCACCATGACGGGCGTGGTCTCGGCGGCGACGTCGGACGTGGCGCTCGGCAACAGCGGCACGTGGAACCTGCGCAGCTTCGCGGATAGCACGGGAAGCGGTTCGCGGGATAGCTGGAACGTCGCCATCGCCAACCTCGGCACGGGCTTGAACAACACGGTCGACAACACCGGCACGCTGGCGCTGGCCGCGCAGCCGGTGAGCGGGGCGGGCGGCACGCGGCAACCGGCGGACGCCATCGTCACCTTCAACCCCGCCGGCGCCTACCTGCCGCTGGGTCAGACCGCCAACACGCCGGTGGCTGGCGGCGCGGTGCAGGGACAAATCCTCGGCGTGCGGACCTTCACCAACAGCGGCACCATTGATCTGACCGGAGGCGGTGCGGCGGTCGGCAACGTCCTGGTGATCGGGGGCGGCCAGACGGCAGGGCAGTACGGCGGGGGCCTCTATGTCTCCAATGGCGGGACGCTGAAGCTCAATGCCGTGCTCAATGAGGGAGGGCCCGCCTCCCGTGCCGACATGCTCGTGGCGGATGCCACGGCGACCGGGGCCGGCGGTGCCACGCGGCTCCGTGTGAACAATGTCGGGGGGCAGGGCGCGCTCACGGTCGCCAACGGGATACCGCTCGTGGAAATCCTGAGCCCCGTGGCCACCGACAGCGCTCCCGGTGCCTTCGCGCTGGACGGCCGCGCCGTGGCGGGCGCCTACGAATACCGGCTGTTCCAGGGCGCGCCGGATGGCAGCGCGGGTAACGTCTGGTATCTGCGGTCCGAGCAGGACCCGAATCCAACCCCAACTCCGACGCCGGGCGGGGCGCTCTATCGGCCCGAGGTGGCGGCCTACCTCGCCAATCAGCGCCTGGCTGGCCAGATGTTCGTCCATAGCCTCCATGACCGGCTGGGCGAGCCCCAGTACGTGGAAGGGCAGGATTTCGACCACGAGAACGACAAGCCGCGGTCGGGCTGGCTGCGCGCGGTGGGCAAGTGGGAGGGCAGCCGCAGCAGCAATGGTGTGTTCAAGACCAGCACGGACGCCTTTCTGTTGCAAGGGGGCGCCGAAATGGCCAAGTGGAAGGTCTTCGGCGAAGCCGCCCGCGCCCACCTTGGCCTGATGGGCAGCTACGGCAACGCCTGGACGGACGCGCAAGCGCAAGGCAACGCCTTCCGCGCCAAGGGCAAGGTGGAAGGCTGGAGCGTGGGCGCCTACGGCACCTGGTACCAGAACGATGAGCACAAGCTCGGCGCCTACGTCGACACCTGGTTCCAGTACGGCTGGTTCACCAATCGCGTGGAAGGCGACCTGCTGCCGGTGGTCCGCTACCATGCGCAGGGTTTCGCCGTATCGGCGGAGGGCGGGTATGCCATGCCGCTGCGCAACGATTGGGTGATCGAGCCGCAAGGGCAGCTGATCTACGTCGGCTACAGCGAGGACGACATCACGGAGCCGAATGGCACGCGCGTGAGCGGGGCGGACTCGCACGGCTGGATCACGCGGCTCGGGGCGCGGCTGCATCGCACCTACGTCCGCGATGACGCGCGCAAATGGCAACCGTACCTGACCCTCAACTGGTGGCATACCAGCGTCGGCAGCAACGTCTCGTTCAATCAGCTTCCCGTGGGCAGCATGTACCCGGATAATCGGTACGAAGTGAAAATCGGCGTCAATGTGGATTTGCGCAAGCGCTGGACTGGCTGGACCAATGTGTCCGGCGCGTGGGGCGCGCAGAGCTTCTATCAGTATGTGGTGCGCGCCGGGGTGAAGTACACGTGGTAGCTGTCGTCAGGGCAAATAGAGCATGAAACTCGCGGTAATCGGACGTGGAATGATCGGCGCGGCGGCGGCGCGCCATTTGTCGAAGATGGGCCATGAGGTGGCGCTGATCGGGCCCGATGAGCCGGCCGACTACGCTGGCCATGCCGGGGTCTTTGGTAGCCACTACGATGAAGGCCGTATCACGCGGCAGTTCGATTCGACGCCATTCTGGCGGGACATGAACCGCGCATCGATTGCGCGCTACGGCGAGATTTTTGCGGAAAGCGGGGTCGAGTTCTACCGGGAAGTCGGCGTGCTTCACGTGGGCCCTGGTCAGAGCCCGGACGTGTCCTCCATCGGCGGCATTGCGGCGGACGCCGGCATTTTTGTAGAGGCTTATGACGATGCGGGGCTCGCTCAGCGATTCCCGTACCTGGGATTTCCGGCTGGAACCCGGGGCTATTTCGAGCCGCAGCATGCCGGTTATATCAGCCCGCGCCGCCTGGTCCGTGCGCAGACGATTGCGGCGGAGCGCGCCGGGGCCCGGATTCTCGCCGAACCCGCGCTCGGCATCTCGGAAAGCGCCACTGGCGTGACGATCCGGACGCGATCGGGCGATGTGGAGGTGGAGCGCGTTCTCGTTGCGGCCGGCGGACATACCCAATCGCTGCTGGGCCAATCCCTGGGTTTCGTGGTGTACGCACGGACTGCCGCGATGTTTCGGCTCGATGCGGCGGAGGTGCAACGCCTGGCCGGCATGCCATCGATGCGTTGTTTCGGACCCAAGGGTGCCGATCCCTATATCCTGCCGCCCATCCTCTATCCGGACGGCCAGACCTGGCTGAAGCTCGGCGGCGATCCGGTGGATATCCCCCTCGAAAGCGAGGGGAATATCCAGGACTGGTTTCGGTCCGGCGGCTCGATTCCCGTGGCGGAAGGGCTCGAAGCGCAGCTCCTCGAGCGTATCCCCGGCCTGCAAATCGAAGAACGGCGCGTCGTGCCCTGCATGACCACCTTCGGCACAACGGGCCTGCCGCGCATCGGGCCGCTTTCGGATCGCGTTACCGTTGCATTCGGCTGCTACGGCAAAAGCGCGAAGTGTTCGGACGAATTGGGCAGATTGGGATCCATGGCGCTGCTCGGTGAAAACCACGGGGTGCTTGCGGCTTGAAATATGCCGGCACGTACTTGCAATGCCGCCCCTTGCGCGCTGAAACGAGCCATTAACGCGTCTTGGTTACTGGCCGTTGCCACGCTGTTGAAGAATTCATCGAGGGGAATGCTGTCCTTGAATTCCGCGCCAGATACCTGACCGTCCTTGTCGATGTCCATGGCCTCATGGATGCTCGCCAGTTCCGCCTCACTCTTGCCGGCCAACTGCTTGCCCAGTTCGCTGAGGGATACCACGTTATCGCTGTTGAGGTCGGTGGCCTTGAGCTGCTCTGTCTTGAACGCGTCGACCATGTCCACCAACTTCAGGGCCATGCCCCGTGCCTTGAAACGATCCACGGCACCCGCATTCGCACTGGCCGTTTCTGCGGCCTGCGTGCGCCTGAGTGACGACGATGCCTGTGCACTGCGAATCGCATCGAGTCCACCGAGTCTGAGTTGGCTCATCAATATTTCCTTAGGAGAAAAGTGATGCCGGGGAATTCCGGCGCTGACGATTCTAGGCAGTGCGATAGGTCGCAATGCGCGGAAAAAGGGGTGTTTACTAAGTCACTTTGAATCTGCCGAGGCATCTTTCAAAAGTAGGCCGCCACGTTGTCAGTTATCAAGGGAAACATGGCAGTTTCCCTTGATCAGCGCGTCATGCGCGCGCCAACTCGACTTGCCCGCGGAGCGCGGCGACGATGGCCTCGCCGACGGCGCTGCCCGATGCCGGATTCTGGCCAGTGATCAGGCGACCATCGACCACGAGCTTGGACTGCCACGGATCGGCGGAAGCGAACTCGGCGCCTGCCGCGCGCAGCGCATCCTCCAGCAGGAACGGGACGTCCGCCTTGGCGTAGCCCTCTTCCTCAGCGTTCGAGAAGGAGGTCAGGCGGCGACCCTGGACCAGCGGCGTGCCGTCCTCCAGCGTGACGCCGAGCAGCGCGGCCGGCCCGTGGCAAACGGCGGCGACGATCTTGCCGCCGTTCCAGGCGCGCAGCACCGCGCGCTTGACGTCGGGGTCGTTTGCGATATCCACCATGGGGCCAAGGCCGCCGGGGAAGAAGATCGCGTCGTAGTCCAGGACATCGACTTCCGAGAGCTTGCGGCTATGCGCCATGCGCCGGATCGCCTGGCTCTTGCTGAACGCGAGCTGCGCGGGATCGGTCTCGTCGTAGCCGTCGAACGGTGGGTTGCCACCGAGGGGCGACGCGTACTCCACGGCAATGCCGGCGGCGTCGAGCACTTCGAAGGGGTGGGCCACCTCCGGGTAGAAGTAGCCGGTGGCGCGCTTGTTCGGCCCGATCTCGGCCGCATTTGTCAAAATGAACAGGACATGCTTGACGGTCATGATGAACTCCTTCTGGTCTGCATTTCGCCGCACAGCGCGGTTGAATGAACTGTAGCCAGACAGGCAGCCTGGGAGTAGATAGCATCGCATTGACACATTGGCTCATGGAATAAGACAATCGGCCATGGACCCGACCAATACGATCCTCGACGAACTCCGCGCGATGGCGATCTTCGCCACCGTCGTGCGCTGTGGCAGCTTCGCCGCCGCGGCGCGCTCGCTTGGGCTCACCCGCGCCGTGGTGAGCCACCACATCCGCGCCCTCGAAACGAAACTTGGTGTGCCCCTGGCCCAGCGCAGCACACGCAGCTTCAGCCTCACCCCGGCGGGGCAGGCGTTCCGCGTGCATTGCGAGCGGCTACTCGATGAGGCCGTGGACGGCATCCGTAGCATGGAGTTGATGCGCGCCGAGCCACGCGGCGAGGTGTGGCTGACCTGCTCGCACCACTTCGGCACCAAGCGGATCCTGCCGGCGCTGGTCGCGTTCCGGCGGCGCTATCCGGCGGTTCGCCTTCATGCCGCGATGTCGGATGCCAACGTGGATATCGTCCACCACGGTGTGGAACTGGCCGTGCGGGCGGGGCCGCTGGCGGATTCGTCACTGCTTGCTCGCCGCTTGCTTCGGGAAGCCACCATGCTGTGCGCATCCCCGGCCTACCTACGTCAGCACGGTGCGCCCGGTTCGGTCGAGGAACTGGACGGTCATCGCTGGGTCGTCTATCCGCCGAGCCAGCGCACCACGGTCGTACGCGCTGGCGGCAAGGACATCGAGGTCCCGGTGCAGGGCGATGTCGTGACGGACAGCGCCGCCTCGCGGCTCGCGTTCGTGCTCGCGGGTGACGGCATCGCCAGGCTGCCGGCCTACGACGCCGCGTCGCTCCTGGCCTCCGGCGATCTGGTGCGCGTGCTGCCAGACGCCGAGACCGCGCCGCTGGAGATCTTCCTGGTCCATTCGAAGCAGATCGGCCCTAGCGCCAAGCTCCTGCGGGACTTCCTGCTGGCCACCGCGAGCGAGGACAACTGGTGATCGATTTCGGATAGCCTCCGGCGAACCGCCTCAGGCCCGGGGCGGCTGTGTTGTTCCTGTCGCGCACGCTTCGTGGCGCGGAATAGTGCTGGGCGGAGAATGCCTACCCGAAGCTGATCACTTCAACCGCCTGTCCAAGGGCGGCCACTTCGCGGCCTGGGAACAACCGCAAGCGTTCACGGAAGACGTCCGCAAGAGCTTCATGTCGTTGCGATAGCGCGGACACGTGAGTCGGGGACTTTGGGGCGCGGACTTGTTCCACCATGTATCAATTCAAGTTCTCCTGGATGGCTTCATCGGGCCAATCCGCGCTTCTATAGTGCTCTCCATCGCTGGAGGCAAGGCAGCACGCCGATGCTTCAGGCACGTCAGGAGATAGACACATGACATTCTTTGCGAAACGCATCGGCGTAGGGTTGGCACTGGCCACAACCCTCGCGGCCGGGACTGGATGGGCGGCCGGCCTGTCGCCCACGTCCAACGGGGCCATCCTGCAGGAGGACATTCAGTGGTCGTCCTTCCCAGCCTTTCCAAAACGTGCGCGCCTGTCGGTGCTGGTTGGAGATCCGTCGGCCGCGGGGCCTTACGTGGTGCGCGTCAACGTGCCCGCAGGCGTGAAGTTGATGCCGCACGTGCATCGAGAGGATCGGGTTTACACCGTGATCTCAGGGGTGTTCTATATCGGTATCGGCGAGGAGTTCGAGCCGCAGAAGCTGGTCGCATATCCCCCGGGCAGCGTCATCGTGTTGCCGGGTGGCACGCCGCATTTCCACTGGGCCCGGTCGGGGGACTATGTCACCCAGGTAAGCGGGAATGGCCCGCTTGGGATCGACTACGTGAACGTCGAAGACGATCCGCGCCAGAAGGCACACATCCACTGAGTCGCAGCCTTGCGGCGAGCTAAAAAAGATTGAAGGAATGATATGGAACTGCTCTATGTTGCCGACCCCATGTGCTCGTGGTGCTATGGATTCGGCAAGGAATTGACGGAAGTCCGCAAAATCTTGCCCGATCTGCCGCTGCGGATCGTAGTGGGTGGCATCCGAGCGGGGGCCACCGATATCCTCGACGACGCCGGCAAGCGATTCCGCCTGCATCATTGGGGCCTGGTGGAGAACGCAAGCGGCCTGCCGTTCAATCGCGAGGGGCTGATGGCTCGGGAGAACTTCGTCTACGACACGGAACCCATCCGCCGCGCCGTCGTCACGGCTCGCCTGCTGGTCCCGCAGGGCGACCTCCTGACGCTATTCCGTGCCTTGCAGAAAGCGTTCTATGTCGATGCCCGCGACACCACCGACGGCAAAGTGCTAGCGGAAGTCGCCACGCAAGCGCTGAATCGGCAAGGCCATGACGTCTCCGCGAAGACGTTCCTGGATCAGTGGTCCAGCGACGCCGCCATCGCGGCCACCATCGAAGACTTCCATACCGCACGCAGCTGGGGCATTTCAAGTTTCCCGGCGCTGCGCTTGCATCATGGCGGTCGTCTGTACCGCGTCTCGGACGGCTACGCACGAGCCGGCGATATCGCGCAACAACTGACGCGTGTGATCGATGCCGCCAGTGCGGCCGCTTGACGAAGGAGGAAGCCGCTAGCCCACATCCAGCGAAGCGGTCACCGGCGCAATTGGCAGGCTCAACGTGAACCACGTGCCTGTTGCGTCCGGCTCCCAGGATACCGCTGCATCGAGGGCCGACGCGCGGCGCTGCACGTTGGCGAGGCCTCTGCCGCCGTGTGCCAGTGGCACGCCGGTGGGGTCGAACGGCGTGCCGTTGTCGTGCACACGCACCATCACCACGTGGTCGTCGTGGCTGGTCTGCACGCGGATCGCGGTCGCGTGGCTGTGCTTGAGCACGTTCGTGAACACTTCCTGCAGGATGCGCAGGATGTGGAGGGCGCTCTGGGCGCCGAGCCACTGCAGCGGCGGGATGTCGTCGACGTCCCACGTAAGCGAGATGCCCGCGGCTTCGAGCCTCGACCCCAGCCGGTAGCGCAACGTGGCCAGCAGAAGCAACAGGTCCGTCGATACCGGTTCCAGCGAGTCAATTGTCAGCTTGAGGTCGTCGATGCATTCGCGCAGCACCTGGGCGATATCGTCGGCGCGCGCCGTGCCGGATGGGTCCTTCTCGACCATGCGCAAGGCGCTGATCAACGATGATCCACGACCGTCATGCATGTCCTGCAGCAGCCGCTGTCGCTCACGCGTCAGCGTCTCGCGGCGCTCCACATCGCGCAGCTGCCGATGGCTTTCCAGCAGTTCCGCCTCCCGCTGCGCCAGACGCAGCGAGAGGTTGGCGTTGGCCTGCGCCACCTCATCCAGCGCGCTGGTATAGCGGCGATACATCAGCACCATGAACAGCAGCAGCTGCACGCATCCCAGGTAGGACAGCAGGTAGATACCCTCGATATCGATGCGGTAGTTCTGCAGCAGCAGGTCATGCACGGCGATCGGCGTGCTCATCGCATTCCAGGCCGAGAACGTCAGCGCCTCGCGCGACCTGGCTAGCCAGGCAGCCCGCAAGGCCGCAATCGACACCACGAGGTTCAGCGCCACCAGCAGCAACTGGGACAGCGGGTAGAGGAACACCACATGCGTGAGCCACGACAGTGGCAGCGTGCTGGTGGCCAGGAACACGACCGAGCAGTACAGCGCGGCTTCCAGGCGCCGGTAGCGCAGGCCCAGATATCGGAAGATGAACAGGTAGCAGGCCAGGATCAGCCACGCGATACTGTTGAAGGCCAGCCAACTGAACCAGACCTCCGGAATCGGCAATGGGTCCTGGCCAACCAGGTACTGGAGCGTGTGCAGGAAGTAGGCCCCTGCGGCCAGGAAGCACAGCAGGTAGCGCGTTTCGTCGCGGCGCCGGAGCCAGACCAGCAGCGAGAAGATGCCGACCGCGAGCAGGCCACCGCTGGACAGGTAGGGAAACTGCGTCTGGAGGAAGCTTCGTGCTGCGTAGCGCCAGAACAGGTCGTCGCGCGTGCCAATCCGTACCGACGACAGGGCGGCGCCGACCTGACCCACCACATCGATACGGATGACGATGTCGCGCGGCGCCTGCCCGAGCGCGATCCACAAGGGATAGTTGTAGCCGTTCCATACCGGCCCGCCGCGAGACTGCCAGAGTTGCTCGCCGTCCGCGTACACGGTGAGGCGTCCCACGGTCTGCCAGCGCGGCGCGTAGAGGTAGAGGGGTTCGCCGGCAGCGGCCGTGGCCGCCGGAAGCGCCAGTCTCACCCAGACCGTTTCGATCTGGCCTGACCCCACCTCATCGGGTGTCACGTGACGCGGCACGGCCATCGGCAGCGGCGTGTCCCGCCATGCTTCGCCGGCGGCGGGCAGCGCGAGCTGCGGCGGAAGCCGGTCGAGCGTGCCGCCGGGCGTGATCCGTAGCTGCGCCGAGGTGATGTGCCAGGGCAGGGCCTCCGCCAGCGCGCCCTGGAGCGAACCCGCCAGCAGCAGGGCCAGGACGAAGGGGAGCCACCGCCGCCATGTCGGCGTGCCCGCGCCGTCAGTCATCGCGCAGCAGGCCATGTTGCCGGGCCACGTTGATGGCCTCGACCTTCGAATGGACGTCCAGTTTGACGTAGATGCGTCGGACATAGGTCAGCAGCGTATGTCTCGATACGCCGATCCGTTGCGCAATTTCGTCGTGCGAGAAGCCCCGCGTGATGTCGTTCAGGACCTCATATTCGCGCGGGGATAGGGCGGAAGGCTTCGGGCCGGCCGCTGCCTGGGGGGCTCGCACCGGCGCATCGACTGGCGGCGCCTGCAGGCGGGACAGCACCTGGCGGGCGATCAGCGGACTGATCGGGCTGCCGCCCTGATGCAGTGACCGCAGTTCCCGCACGATATGGGCCGCCGTGCTGTCCTTGAGCAGGTAGCCGGTGGCGCCCGCGGCAATCGACTGCATGACGTGGCTTTCGTCGCCGAAGACCGTGGCCACCATCACATCGCAGCGCGGCCATGCCACGCGTGCCGCGCGGATGGCATCGATGCCGGACCCGTCGGGCAGCCCCAGATCGACAACGAGGATGTCTGCGGCAGGGGCCGATTGCAGCAGCGCCAGCCCATCGCACAACGTCGTGACGACGCCAGCGGTGCGCATGTCGGGCGCGCTGGACAGCGCCTCGAGGAATGCCGCACTGAAACCGGGATCGTCCTCGATCAGGGCGACGCGAATGGGCGGGGAAAGGGGAGAGGAGCGGTCAGTGGACACGGGAGGTCGAATGCGAGACGAACGGGTCGACGCACGACATGCAACGGCCCGTGCAGCCGCTATCCCCCCACGATCGTGGGGCATGACGGCTTGTCGCACGATCTGGGGACATACAGCCCGAAAACCCAAGGCTATGATCCAGCCGGATTGTTGCACGCACGGGACCGGATGCAAAGACGGCGCGCGCGGGCATGCACCAAAACAACAGGCTCGACGAGCCAACAGACTAACGAACGGGGAAGGGTCGCAGAATGAAACGGGAAACCTGGGTGAAGGCATGGGCGGCCCTGGCGGTCAGTGTTGCACTGGGCGCATGCGGCGGGGACGGGGGAAACAACGGGGGAAACAACGGGGGGAACGGCGCGGGCAGTGGTGGCGGTAACGGCGGCGCGGGGACGCCATCGATGCCCGAAACACCGAGCACCCCGGGCAATCCGGAGACGCCCGCGACGCCGCAGGCCGTGACATACCTCGGCGTGATCAGCTTTGGCGACACGCTTGCCGTGACGCTCGATGCCCCGGCCGCAGGCCAGGTGCGGATCCGCTTCTCCGATTCGGCGTTCGGGCTGGCTGGTGCGGTGATCGGCCACTACGTCAAGAACGGGAACGTCTACACGGTCAGCGCGCTCGAGGCCGACAGCGCCGAACCGCCGCCGGCTTTCGTGACCGCGCTGCTGGGCTCGGTGACCGCGTCGTTCACGGTGTCGGGCACCACGCTGACGGGCGAGATCTCCGGCCTGCCGAAACAGCTCGGCAACGGCAAGCTGTCGGGACAGGTCACGGCAAGCAGTGTCAGCACGCCGGTGACGGCCGCCGATTTGGCCGGTACCTACACCTTCCTGCGCGGACAATCCACGTACTACGCAAGTTCCGGAAACCTCCAGATTCAGTACGGCATGGGCGGTCAGATGCGCGTGGGCGCCGACGGTACCGTGCGGCTGTGCCAGGCTGGCACGTACAGCGACACCTGCAGCATGGGCCTCGCCGGCACACTCGCGCTGGCGGACCAGACACGCTACCCGGGCGCCTACACGCTGACCCTGGGTGGCAAAGTCTGGGGACAGGTCTTCCCGCTGAAGACGAACGGCGTCACGGCGCTGTACCTCGACCACCTTCAACTCGATTCCGCAGGCAACCGCATGACCGGCACGGGCGTCTTCCGGCCCGCCCAGACGCTGACGGCGAGCCAGGTAGCAGGGCAGTGGGTCTGCCGGCAGCCGGGCGTGTCGTATGCCGCTGTCACGGGTCTCGGCATTAGTGCCGCGCTCGATGGTTCGATGCAGGAGGAAACGCTGACCATCTCCGGCACGGGTTCGGTCACCAGTGCCGGGACCGGACAGGTCGCCTCGCTGGCGCTGAATCGGGCCAACAACCTGCTGGGCGTCTCGTCGCCGGCCGCCATCCCGGGCACCATGTACGCGGACTGGACCGTGCCGGCGGTTCCGCCCAACACCGTCACGGGCCTGCGCACGCAGGTGTTCATGCCGCTCGACGAGAACAGCATGGCCTACTACGCCGAGGTGACCAGCAAGCCGACCGACCCGAGGAATTGGACGTTCGTCGTGCAGGGGATGTGTCGGAAGGGGTAGCGGTAGAGCCTCACGCCGGTGGGCTTGCCATGGAATGGCGTGGCCATCGGCTGGGATGGTTTTTGGCCTTGGCTTTTTCAGATTGGCTGCCGTGCGCCCAACGCACGGCGGCCAATTGTGCATTTCCGGGTTGAGCGATTGGCGCGCTGCTGATCAATAACTCTGGCGCCCTCCCAGAGCTGGGCCACCGCGCCAACGAAAGCATGGGTCTCGCAGTTTCGATGACACCACGGCTCCCTCAGCAGATCCGCCGGACTCCCCCTAAAGACTGGGTTTCGACATGGCCTCAGAGCGTCCAGGCAGCATTGCTTGGAAGCACGATGCGCGCGGCGAGCGGCGTCGGTTGCGCATGCACGTCGCTCGGGACGTCTGTCACACAAATCGATCCATATCGATAAGGTTTGTTATCGATACGGATACATGTTGCGGATCGAACCGTGGCGCTGAAACACCTAAATTCGTGTCTTATCGAGGCAAGGGTCCGCTGTTCGCGCTAGGAGGGTTCGTGCACCTAGTGCATCGGACTCTGCGGCGCGGAGAAATGTAGGCGCAGGAGACCGTGATGTAAAGAAATCGGGCCAGAGCTGCATTTGCGCGTTCTCCTTGCACGAGCTGCATGGCAACGTTCTCGGCTTACTCCCAAGGTGGGGTGTGCGCTCGTAAGATGCGCACCGTTGGTGAAATTGCGTAGTATTTCGCATGGAAAAAAGTCGCCGGATGTTGATTTCGCACACGGACATGCCTTAGTGGGCGATCCGAATCCGTGGCAGCCGGCATACAACAGTCTGGGCAGCAGCGTCACCTGCATGGCCCATTTTTGGACGGAGTGCAATGGAAGCAAGTACAACCGAGATTGCCACGATCTGGAACTTCGCGGCGGATTTCCCGGAACTCTCAAGCAACCTGATCGAGCGTAGGCATCTACTCAGCACAATGGCTGAAGCATTGAGTAACGACGCGCCGGTGCTTTTTCTAGAGGGCGAAGAAGGCGACGGAGCGACAACAACGCTGGCACAATTCTGCCAAGCTTACCCGGATCAGAGTTTCGCGCTATTTATTAAACCGGCAAGTAGTGTGACTTACGGACTGGAGTATCTGCGACTAACACTTGCCGAACAGTTTCACTGGTACTACTACGGTGAGACATTGAAGAAGGATGTTCTCAGCGTCAGTGAGTTCGAAGACCTGAGAATGAAGGTGCTACGCAAGAGCCGCACGACGACGCTCTATTTTGTCGTCGATGGATTGCATCAGATCCCCCCGGAAGGGCGGGGTGTCTTGGGGCAGGTGTTCAAGGAACTGCTACCAACCGGAGCGGCTAGGTGTCGCTTCATCGTCACGGGGACACAAGCTGACCTTGGATCGCACATTCATAGCAGCGTGAAATCCAAGCATTACCGGTTGCTGAAGCTTTCATTTGAGGAATGCAAGCAGTTCCTGTCAGATACCGAAGTGTCAGAAGAGGATTGTGAGAAGGTCTACCAACTTTGCAAGGGGGGTAGTCCTGGTCGCATCGCAGTCGTTCGCCGCTTGCTTCATGGAGGAACGCCGCTGTCAGCAATTTTGGAAACGGATCCAGCCAAATATCTCGAGTTCGTCAAGCTCGAGTTCGATGTTTTGGACAGCCTCGGCGACAGTGAGCAATTATTGATCGCCGGGATAGCACACTCCAAGCTCGCCTTGACGGTGTTGGATCTAGAGGCAACTTTTGACGTTCCCGGTGACGCAATCCGCTTACTGGTTAAGAAGTGTCAGTTCCTGAGAGAGTTGCCAAACCACAACGTCGAGTTCATCTCAGAAACTCACAGAAAGTACGCGGTCAAACAATTGGAACGTTTTGGCCGGCCCGCCTTGGAGGCGCAGCTGGCGTATTTGCAGAAGAATCCTCGAAGCGACGCGTCGCTACGGTTTCTACCCGCGTATCTGGAGACCCTGCAACGCCAAGACGCTATCCTTCAGCTTCTGTCCAAAGAGTATTACAGTGACCTCCTTCATTCCACGGAGTCCTTCTCTGCACTGAAAGCCCAGGCAGAAATGGGCTCTCGGAGTGCATTGGCTTTGGAGCGGGCGACAGAAGTCTTCAAGTTCTCGTTGCAGCGGTCGATCTTCGCCAGTGCCAGCCGCGGTGGCGGTTCTTCAGATCGCGTCAAGGCACTCGTTGCACTTGGGAAATCGAACGCTGCTATGGCCTTGGCGAATTCCGAAGCTACTAAGGAGAGCCGCCTCGCGCTGCTGAGTGCATTTGCACGTCGCTTTAGCGAACGGAACGGAACTCCCGATCCGGAGCTGCTCGCGTACATTAAACGTCTAATCGACGAAGTCGACATAAGCTCGCTGGGCGACACTGCCATGAGCATTGCCGCGGACGTGCTGATGTTTGATCCGGACGCTGCGATCGGAATCATTGAGGCTGCTGTGAAGGGCGCGACTGCAAAGGTCAAAGATGCGGCGTATGCCGAGCTTTCCTTCTCGGCGTCTATGGCGAAAATCAAGCACAAAGCGAAGGTCGAGGACAAGGCGCGTTCAAGGATCTCCGACCAGGCGTTGCAGCAAATTGCTCACTCCTTTGAGCTGATTGCTGAGAAGCTCGATGCCGGAGAGACAATGACCTTGCTCTCAAAAATGCCAGCTGTGCACCAAGTGCATTTCTTACGCTCACTGGTCAGTATCAAGAGACGCGATCCGCGTATCCTCGACCTAATTGAACTCGGCCTCGATATTATTATTCGCGAGACCGAATATACTCCACGTGCAAGGGACCTTGCGGCGTTGTGTGCTCCCTTCTTCGTCGAGATTAAAGATACCGAACGGCTCAAGAAGCTGGTCACGCGGTTTGATAGTCAACTGGGACTAGTTGGAAAAGCAGCACAATCTCGCGACCTGATAGTTCTGCAAATGCGTCTCGCGGCGGCAGAGAAACAGTACGACGAAATTGCTGCCCGACACCGGGTCGATCAAGCTTACTATGAGGTATTAGACATAAAGACGCCAGAGGCACAGATGGAATGCTTAGCCATCATGCTTGGCAATCTTTCAAAGCTTGACCGTGACGGAATTCTCGAGGCCAAAGATGGCTTCCGCGCGCTCATCAAAAGTGATCTGGACAAGCTTCTGACACTCGTGCTCAAGGATACTGCGGACCATATCAGCACGGTAATGCCAGTGCTCAAGGCACTGGCGGCAGATGACTGTCAAGCGGCACTTGCTCTCGCAGCGCGTCTGAATTCGCTGGCTCGGCGGGACGTCGCCTACCAGACCGTCGCTTCAGTCCTTGTTGCTCAGTCATTTTCCGAGAGACGGCTGGCGTCCCTTACGGAAGCGCTAAGTCGAATCAGCAATCCGGATCATAGGTCGCGAGCTGCCGAAGAATTGCTGAGTTACCTGGATGCCAATACGCGCAAAGCAGACTGGGTGCCAAAACTTGAGCGTCTTCGAGGGCATCTGACGCGGGGCTTCCAGCTCAGCCATTGGGACTCCTGGATGTTTAAGGCGGCCGCGACTGCGGGGTGCGATTACTCCGCAGATCTGCTTAGTCAACGTATTACAGAGGCGATCGGTCGTGTTGGATCGCCGCTGGAAGAAGCCAAGATCAACTTTCGGGCTTCAGAAGCACTGGCCGAAACGGAACCGCAGCTTGCGCAGCAATACTACGATGCAGGGCTTCGGGCGATTGGTACAGTGCCGTTTTCGACTTCTCGCACGACGAAGCTCTACGAGCTCTGTATGTCCTTGGTTGGGCGATCGGTCGCTCCGTTGGCCCGCGCCAACATGCTGGACGAGGATAAGCTGGCTCGTCATGCAGCTCTGGTCGATCACCTGCCCGGCATCATCCCCCGGCTGCGCCTCCTCAACGAATTTGCCGAGCGCCTTTGGTGTGCGAAACGACCGGATCTCGTCAATCGCGTGGTGAATCAACAAATTCGTCCGCTATTGGAGCAGTCGCGTGCGGTACATCCAGCTGTGAGCCGGGCGGCCATTCGCATTGCGTTTCCGTCGTTGGTGGCTGCGCATATCGGATTAGCCGTTCCGCTGCTTGGCGAACTCGGCGATATTGATGCGGACAACGCGCTGTTTGATGCCGCGACGATGAAGTTGCGTCACCTTTCTGGCCAGGAGCCGGAGCACCAGGGTAGGTTCGATTACGGAAAGGTGGAGGCTGCAGACATTTCTGATGTCATTGAACTCCTACAACACGCGCACGCTGACTGGACGATCTTCGGCTTGATGCGGGCCTTGGTCGAGGCGGTCAATGATCGAAACAACAGGTCGAAATTCACCGCAACTCAAAAAGCTGACTGGTCGGCAAAGTTGCGCCCTATTGTGGACGCCAAGTTGCCTGACTCCAAGAATATCCAGCACCAAGGTTACAAAATCGTCTGTCAGGCACAGGTCTATGCGCTTGTGGATTTAAATTGGACGGAATGGGCGACGCTGGAAGCGCAGGCGGACGCCATCGACAATCATGCCGATCGAGCCTATATCTATACCGAACTGGCGACGGCACTACCGAGCAAGTACGCCACGAGCCATCGGAAGCGGCTTCTGGACAAAGCACTGGTGGATATCAATCGGATCCCTTCGCCTATTGATCGATTATCGCATCTGCAGGGCTATGCACAGAGCGCCCATGCAAATGATGCTGCCACGTCCGCGCGGGAATGCCTGAGGGCTGCTATGCAGCTCTCGATTGAAATTGAAGACCATGCTCGCGTGGCAGAGCATCGGCGTGAGTTGATTGATATCGCCGACCAGGTTGACGCTGGGCTCGCGGACGAACTCATACAGCTTGTCGACGACGATCCAGCGCGCGCCCAACTCAAGGAAGACGCAAGGCACGCGGCGGCAATTGCCAAGGCGAAGCGAGAAATGGCGAATGCCAAGCAACTCCAGGACACGAATGCATGCGGGCTGGACGTATTGCCTATGGCAGCATGGCGAAATCTCGGTGCACTTGAAGCGAACCGCCTTGAAGTCAAGCCAATAGAGGTCATGACTCAGTATGTCACGATGGCCGCCGATGGGACCTTGCAGGACGCGTATCCAGTGCTTTCGTGGCATATCACAAACATGGAGCGTAAATACATCAGTGCGCAAGATGTGAAAACCCATCTTGTGCCACTGTGCGAGGCGATGCTGCTCTCTACCGAGCTGACCTACGCGATTCTTAGAAAAGTGTCAGGCAAGGGGCCGGAAGTTCGGGAGGAGGCGACAGACGATGACGCGGAGGAAGGTCTCTTGGTGCGTCGGCGCAGTCGGGACGAGGCGCTCGCATTTATCGCAAGGTGGATTCGCGAGAATGCCGACGATCAGATTGTGTACTGCGATGCATATTTTTCGACTAAAGACATCCAACTGTTGAGGATGTGCTTGGCGCAGGCTCCGCAGTCTCAGGTCAAGATTATTGCCAGCAAGCCGCATTTGGTGAAGGTCAAGGAACTAGGAGCGGAGTCTTTCGAGAATGCATGGCGCGAACAGAGCGATCAGGACCCTCCTGAGACGGAGATTATCGCGCCGGGTTTTATGGATGCCCCGGATAAGCACGTGCTTCATGACCGGTGGATTTTGACCGGATCGGCTGGGCTGCGTCTAGGCACGTCGTTCAATTCGCTCGGCGTCGAGCGACTATCTGAGGTATCCGAAATGGAAAAAGGGCAAGCCGCGCTCCTTCGAGAACAGATCGACAAGTATCTTGGGAGGCATCGAATAATTGACGGTGCCAGAGTTCAGTACAGCGCCTTTACTCTGTGATTTTACGGATCGTACCTAACCGCTCGTAGCCTGAGCCTCCGGTGGTGGGAGATGCTAAACAGTCTCTCGCTACCGGGATAGAGATGGTCATTTTTATGCGATTTCGAGGCAACATGCCGGATCACGAACGCGCGTGAGTGCTCGGCGTGTAGATCGCCGTTTCAGTTCACCCGGCAGCCCTGGTGACACCGGTACCGGAAATTCTGGCCGCCGTCCTGCAAAGATATCGCAAGAACCATCCTTCCTCCGCAGCGTCTGATGGACCTGTTGGGTGTGCTCACCAGATATACCGGTGACACTCTGCCATTCGGTTTTTGTTATTCATCGCGTAAACATAAGGATCACTTCGCCTTGGCGATCGAGTCTGGAAAGCTGTGCGGGATGGCGAGGCCGTGTGAACGTCAACGCGGTGACGCCTATTGGCGGTGGCAGGGCGTCTCGACGCTGACGGGCCATGCATGGATCGCTATGTTCGCACAATACATGGAGAACATCGGGTAAGAGGAAGCAGATTGGTGCCGATAGTTTGTAAGAACTATCGGATTGCGCAGTCGGACGATCATGAAAATTAGAGAGTATAGGAATTGAAGCTAAATGATTTGATCAAAATGTGCTTCGACCAGGGCTGCGATGGTCGCGCAACGGACGCATTTGTTTGTGGTATTGGAGTAAACCTGATCAGCCGCGATATTCCGGCCCTGCCAGTGGAGATGCGATCCCTGCAAGACTTGGAGAAAATGCTTAAGGCCGCCGATGATGCCCACATTTTTGTTGATGGAGGAGTATTCCACATTAACGCCGTGTACCGTGTGACTGACAGGTTTCCCGCTGCACGTATCTACTTCGTTAAGACTGAAGATTTACTAACTGTTGGATCGATTGGATTAAATTTTGAAAAACAAGGTATTCACCTTCATCCTATCGATAAGACGAAATTCTCGCGATTGATTGACGATCAAGAATATGCGAAGCGATACGATCGGTGGAAGGAGCGTTTTGAAGAGAACGGCAGGGCGTTCCGTGGTCTGCTGGCCGGCCGGCTTGAGAATACTGCAGTTGATCAGGGTATCTGGCTCTCATCAGATGGTCGCTGCGCGGTCTGCGGGGGCGCCTGCGATCGAATGTCCACTAGCACTGTTATCGGAAAAAGTGGTCTGATGATCGGGCTGCAGCTGTGCGAACGGCACGAGGCAGAGGCGCATAACCATCCGAAACTAATTCTTGGCTATTTAGCCGACAAAATGGGAATTTCGGCCCCATTTTTTGTGGATTCAAAGGTCGTGCAGCATGGGAAACAGACTGTCGAAATGACATGTGAGGCGGTGCAGACGGAGCTGGCTTGCAAAATCGAGAAGGTTGATGGTCAGACCATTACCGCTGTTCGAAAGTCAGGGTTTCGAATCATCCTTCGTCAGGACTCACTGCACGACTATGCCTACAATATTCAAAGCCCACAAAAGAAGCCTGTCTCACGTATTGATTCGGCAGATCATCACTCAGTAAACTATGGTCCGGCGCATGTCCATCGAAATTTGAGTAAATCAAAGAAGAACCAGGTTGAGTCTAGCTTTACGTATGGGTTTGCGGTAGCTGATCTTAAAGTGATCAGGCGACTCGTTGAAGACGCGGAGTCACAGTGGTCAGCGATTCAGGGCGCTGGAAACGTGCCGGATTGCAAAGCCGATGGTGCTGACGGGAAAGTCTGAGAATTGCGGTATGTCAGCGTGGACTCAGGCGAGACAGTTGCCTTTCGATCCGGCGGGAAGGTCTCTGCACGGACCTTCGCCCAGATGGTCAGCGACACGAGTGTGGATCTTGGTCTGCTGATACCAGCTCTGCCAGGTAGCGCAGGGGTGCGTGTTTAGGGGTCCCCTTGATTCCCGTGCAATTCACCGGGGTAGCCACCCCTCGCATCCGTGCGAGTTTCCGGGCCGCGCTCGCCTGATACCCCAAGTCAAATCAGTCACTTGCTAACTGGTCCTTTTCGTCCCTCTCTTGAACCCTGATCGACCTTTGGGCCCGGATGGCGCGCCGGCGAGCCCGAGCGATACCGTGTTTTGGCAAGATAATGGTAGTCGCCAATGATCCATCGCGCTCGCTTCCAAGCAGTAGACGGACCGCCGAGATTAGCGGCAAGAAGACTGACACGCAACGAGACGCCGACCAAGTGCCTCTCGTGCCACTTGCGGCACTCAAATTCGTGAGTCAGCAACTCATTGATTTACATGACTATCGTGTTCGTTTCTGCCCGGAAACCCGCGTGAATGCTGGATTTGCTCCCGTATCCCCGGACACGGTCTCACCCTTAGGTTGAGAACCCCACAGCCCGCCTGAACTCCCGCGGAGAGCGGTAATTCAGGGCGCTATGGGGGTGTTGCTCGTTGTAGTGCTCGAAGGCAATTGCCAGGTTGCGAACGGCCGTCTCCGCATCCGGCTTGGGCATGAAGGCGACGTAGTCTCGCTTCATGGTCTTTACGAAGCTCTCCGCCATAGCCAGCTAATAAGATATCTGAGAAAACTCGCGTACTGCTTGACTCCTGGGGCGATCGCGGAATGGCGGTTGAATTCCCGCATCCTTTGCTCTCTCATGAACAAGAGGCAGTTCGTCTCGCAGCAGCGACAGGGCTTCTGGATCAAGGGGCTCCGCCGGAAGCGATTGAGGTGCTTCCGGAAATATCGAGAAATCCGGAGGGATTCATGGCGGTGACAGCACGGATACTGCTAAAGAAGCGCGGCATTCCCCTGTCGACGGATAGGAACGCCCACTGAACTGGCGGCCGTCACCGTGATTGCCAACGACGCCCACCTGCGCGTTGGGCGTCGTTGTTTCCTGAAAGCGCACGGTAAATGCATGGATTTATCGGTGGGTGGGCATGGACAAAGACAGATTACAGAATTGGATGGTTCCGTTATTGCAGGTCCAGCACGTGGACGCGCGGCACCGAGATATGAGGGAGCCAGTCGACGCCATGGATAGTTCGGACGTGGCGACTTGGTATGGGAACAAGTTGTGGTTTTACGAGAGCCTGCGAGGCCTTGCCAGGCTCGACGCCAGGTTAATTGAAGGCGATCGATGACTACTGGCGTGTGCGAATCGTGATCAATATTACGCCGACACCCTGACGGACCAGGTGACGCTCTCGGGCCTGTGGCTCATGGGTGCGTATGAATCGCTTCGCACGTTCAAAGATAGGTTGAAGGAATTCAAGCATCCTCAACAGAAAGAGTTTGCCGTGCTCTGCGATAGGTTTGGCACTGTACGCGAGCCCTTGGCAAAATTTGAACCTCAACGAGACAAAGGCAGGAAGCTGAAGGGCTACTCGATTGCTCGTCCAGCGACGTCTCGCGAGGGAGCCGGTTGGATTGTAGACGAAGGCGTCTTCATCTCCCGCCTTGAGTTAGCCAATGACCTAATCACAGCGCTCGCCGAATACGATCCCTTTCCCAGCACTTCGGAGTGGTCCCTCGCCCGCCCAAGGGGCCTTTGAACCTTAGGGAGTTCCTCTGCGATGAGGCGTCGCCGCTGCAAACGTAACTCTAGTTCTCGCGCCGCATTCCAGCGACTCGACTAACAGTTGATAATTGGACAAAGCTGGCGTCGGACTTCCCAAGGGCCGCTCCTGGCCGACTTGAGCCTGTCGAACTACCACGCATGCGGTTGATATACGAGGTTTGAGGTAGCGATGGGCGGCCCAGGAGACGGAACAGGACTCCATCTTACGCACCGCATTTAACATAAATTGCGTTCGACATCCTCGCCAAGCGCTGTCGCGAGATACTGGTGTCTGCCACCGAATATCTGCGCCAACACCTAGATTGGGAAGGCGCTGCTCGTCACCGATGGCAATTTCCGAACCAATCAGTATCGACAGTGGTTCTCCAAAATAGGCGCAGCACCCCCCACCGTCAGACAATCACCTACCCCCACAGAGCAATGTCAGGCGCAGGCCGTCTCTGACAATATCCGCCGACCGAGAAATCGGTAAGACCTAAATTCGCGTTCTGACCGCTGCCAATGCGCAGCGGTTTTTTTTTTGTGCGTGTCACGCGTGCGCCGGGGGCCGCCAGTCCCCAGCGCCTACCTGAGATACCCCTCGAAAGTACTACCTAGGGATTTCCGAACCCGGGTTCAGACAATTACCGATGGCCGGCAGGTGTGGCGCCGCGCAACATCCACGCGGTCAAGCAGACGTCAGGTTGAAGGAGCCCAGTGGTGAAGCCAGTGATAGCCGGTCGGGAGCGGGTGTGATTGATACCGCGCTCGCCCATCTCGCCTTGCAGTTGAATCAGATGTTCCGCCGCCGCGTGGTGCTGGCGGAGGACATGGTCGTTGTGTCCAACCTGCAGGAGCTGGGGGGAGGCGCGGTGCCTTCGGTAGCCAACAAGCTGGTGCTGTTCCTGGGCGGGATCGAGCGCGATACTGCCGCGCATCGGGCGCGCGGCGCCGTCACGGCCGAGCAGGGCAGCCGCGTGGCCGGCGCCGAGCCGCTGTTCCTGAACCTGCTGGTGGTCTGCGCGGCCACGTTCAGTGGGCAGACTTACCCCGAGGCGCTGCGCGCCCTGGCCGACGCCATCACGTTCTTCCAGGCCACCCCGGTGTTCGACCATCAGAACACCCCTGACCTCGACCCCCGAATCGACCGCATCGTGCTCAATATCGAAAACCTGAGCACGGGCGAGATGCATAGTCTGTGGAGCATCCACGGCGGCCACTACCTGCCCTCGGTGCTGTATCGCGTGCGGCTCGTGTGCCTGGACCCCGCTGCGACGCAACGTCGCGACCCGCTGGTGGGGCGCCCCGAGGTGGGTGTTCGGCCATGACGTCCGGCTATCGTGCGGTCACCGCGCTGTCCATCCGACATCCGTACTTCTCCGCGGGATGGCCGGGCGCCTTGCACCTCGCGCCGGAGCCGCCCTCGGCAGCGCTGATGTCCCGTTTTGGCCTGCTGCTGCGCGGCGAGCCGCGCCGCTTCGTGATCATGGCGGAAGCCAGCCAGCTCGACACCTTCTGGCGCGCGCGCGACGAATGGCCTGAAGCCGGCCTGTCGTTCACGGCCCGCTCCGCCGATCCGCTCTGGGCTTACTACACCGACGTGCGTGCCCCTGTCTTTGCGGAAAGCACGACGACCGGTTCCCTGCGCGTGAATTTTCCGCTGGCCTCGCGCGATTGCCCGACGCTGGCCGACTGGCTCGCCGCCGCGCCACTCGACCATGTTATCGACGTGCCGGTGCGCCATACGTTCTGGAAATACCTGCTGATCGGCGACTGGGGCACGCTGGATACGCTGCATTGCGCGGATCTTGCCGGCGCGGTCAGCTTTGCCGAGCCGGTGCCCGAGACGCTGCCGGACGGCGCCACCGTGACTGCCATCCGCTCGGCCGCGCCGCTGCCGCTGGCGGAGCGCCCGCGCCACCGTTTCCAGTTGCGCCGCGCATCGGGTGCGGGCGCCCGCGTGCTGGTGCCGCGCCTGCCGATGGCAGCCCCTGTGGCGTTGCGCCGGGAAGTCATCGACGGCGCGCTGTGCGATGTATCAGAGATCTTTGTCAACCGCTAACCGTTTTCACCGGGAGAGTGTGCAATGGGTGCAATGAAGACGCCTGGCGTCTATATCGTGGAGAAGAACGCCTTCCCGAATTCGGTGGTGGAGGTGGCAACGGCCGTTCCGGCGTTCATCGGCCATACGCAGATTGCCGATAACCGCAACAAGCCGCTCAGCATGAAGCCGTGGCGCATCAGTTCCATGGCCGAATATCACCAGTACTTCGGCTTCTCGCCGTTTCCGCGCTTCACGATCGCCGAAAAGACCGATGCCTCGGCGATTGCCGCGTTCCGCGTGGCCGGCAAGGACTACGTGCTCGAGATGCCGGAAGGCAAGGACGGCGGCGGCTACATGCTCTATCGCGCGCTGCGCCATTTCTTCCAGAACGGCGGTGGCCCGTGCTACATCGTCTCCGTGGGCGACTATACGCAGGACCTCGACCTCGACAAATTCAAGGCTGGCATCGACGAACTGCTCAAGGAGCAGGAGCCGACCATGGTCGTGATTCCGGAGGCCGTGCGTTTCAAGGCCGCCGAATGCATCGACCTGCAACAAGCCGTGCTGGCCCACTGCGGCGACAAGATGCGCAGCCGCGTGGCAATCCTCGACATCTGGGGCGGCGACAAGCCGCGCAGCGACCCCGCCGGCGATCCCGTAGCCGCATTCCGCAACGCGCTGGGGATCAATTTCCTGGATTTCGCCGCCGCCTACTACCCGTGGCTGAACACCACGGTCATCGGCGACAAGGACATCAGCTACGAGAACATCGCCAACCCGGACGTGCTGATGCAGTTGCTGCGCAGCGACCTGGGCCTGCCGGACACCTTGCCCGACGACGCACCGCCCAAGACGCGGGAACTGGCCGGCGCCGTCGCCGACATCGGCAAGGACTGGAGCGCCGCCACGCCGCCGCTGACGGACGACGCCATCCTGACCAGCAAGGCGTTGCTGAACAAGACGCTGACTTCGGTCAGCAGCCTGTTCAACACCATCCTCAACGAAGTCAAGTACCAGTTGAACCTGCTGCCCCCGAGCGCGGCGATGGCCGGCATCTACACGATGGTCGACAACACGCGCGGCGTCTGGAAGGCGCCCGCCAACGTCAGCCTGGCCGGCGTGGTGTCGCCGTCGGTGTCGATCTCCGCGGTAGACCAGGAAGAGCTGAACGTCACCACGCAGGGCAAGTCGATCAACGCCATCCGCAGTTTCATCGGCGAGGGGGTGCTGGTCTGGGGTGCGCGCACGCTAGACGGCAACAGCCTCGACTGGCGCTATGTGAACGTGCGCCGCACGATGATCATGCTTGAGGAATCGTGCCGGCTGGCGGCCAAGGCGCTCGTTTTCGAGCCCAACGTGGCCAATACCTGGGTCACCATCAAGAGCATGATCCAGAACTTCCTGACCAGCATCTGGAAGCGCGGCGGTCTGGCCGGCGCGGTGCCGGAGGACGCGTTCAGCGTGCACGTCGGGCTGGGCGAGACCATGACGCCCGACGACATCCTCGAGGGCATCCTGCGCGTGACCGTGCTGGTGGCGATGGTGCGGCCGGCGGAGTTCATCGAGATCACGTTCCAGCAACAAATGCAGAAGTCCTGACGCCGGGTCGCGGGCAGGGTCCAAAGACAAATCACAGATAGCAAGGGAGAAGTGTCATGGCAGACGACGGCTCGGCACAGTCGAAGAACGTGTGGCCCATTCCGAAGTTCCACTTCCAGGTGAAGTGGGACTCCACGGTCATGTCTTTCGAGGAGGTCTCGGGGCTCGACGTCGAGGCCCAGCAGATCGAATACCGTTCGGGCGACAGCCCGGTGTTTTCCACGGTCAAGATGCCCGGGCTCAAGAAGTTCGGCAACGTCACGATGAAGAAGGGCGTTTTCAAGGCCGATAACAAGTTCTGGGACTGGTTCAACCAGATCAAGATGAACACCATCAAGCGCGTGCCGGTGATCATCAGCCTGCTGGACGAGACCGGCAATCCGACCATGGTCTGGACGCTGAACAACGCCTGGCCGGCGAAGATTACGGGTACCGACCTGAAGGCACAGGGCAACGAGGTGGCCGTGGAAACCATTGAGATCGCCCACGAGGGCCTGACCATCGCCAACAGCTGACGCGGGATCTTCCATGCAGAAATCGGCGCGCTTCGGCACCGACTTCACGCCGGTTTCGTTCGCCTTCTCGGTTGGCTTCACCAACATCGCCACGGGCGTTGACTGCTCCTTCCAGGAGGTGTCGGGCATGGACCAGACGATGGAGGTGGAGGACGTGCAGTGCGGCGGCGAAAACCGCTTCGTCTACAAGCTGCCGAAGGGCATCCGCCAGGACAAGCTGGTGCTGAAGCGTGGCGTGGCGGACATGCGTTCGCCGCTCATGCGCTGGTGCAAGTCGGTCCTTGGCGGCGGCTTCGTGCAGGCCGTGACACCGATGGACGTGAGCGTCTACCTGCTGGACGAGGTGGGCAACAAGGTACGCGGCTGGACCTTCCATGCGGCGTACCCGGTCCGCTGGGGCGTGGACGAGTTCCAGTCCACCAAGAACAACCTCGCCATCGAGACCATCGAGCTGGCCTACCTGAACTGCACGCGGGAGCTCTGAGCCCATGACGATCGAAGTCCGCCAGATGGTAATCCGCTCCGAACTCGGCAACGGCCAGCGGGGTGCGGCACCGGCCCGTGCCGAGGCCGAGCCCGATCCCGCGCAGTGCTGCGACGAGGACGAGGCCGCCAGCACGCGCCACCGCGAGCAGCGCGCGCAACTGCGCATGCTGCGGGCGCAGCTGGCCCGGCTGAGGGAGCGCTAGATGCCATTGCAGTCGGCCGAATTGACGCCACTCAAGATCACGGCCTGCGAGGACAAGGGCGGCGTGGTGTCGCCCCAGGCCGGCGCGGGCAAGTCCGTCTCGCTGCTGATCAACCCTTCGCAGCTGCGCCACGAGCGCAACACGTGCTTCAGCAAGGAGAAGCCGATGGGCGACACGGGCTCGGGCCGGCCGTTCAGCCATATGCAACCCGGCAAGCTTTCGTTCGCGGTGATCTTCGACGGCACCGGCGTGGTGCCGCGCCCGGCCAACAGTGCCGTGCCGGCCGAGGTGGAGGACCAGCTCAAGGCGCTGAGCGCCGTGATCTACGAGTACAAGGGCGTGCAGCATCAGCCCAGCATCGTCCAGATCCTCTGGGGCCAGCTTATCTTCACGGGCCGGTTGACCAGCTTCAGCACCGACTACACCATGTTCCGCCCCAGCGGCGTGCCGCTGCGCGCGACGGCCTCGCTCGCCTTCGACTCGTATACCAGCAGCAAGCAGGCCAAGCTCGAGGCGGACGCCAGTTCGCCGGACCTGAGCCACCTGGTGCAGGTGCGCGATGGCGACACGCTGCCGCTGCTGTGCGAGCGCATCTACGGCGACAGCCGCTATTACATGGCCGTGGCACGCTTCAATGGCCTGCGGCAGTTCCGTGCGCTGACGCCGGGCATGGCGCTACATTTTCCGCCGCTGGAGTAGCGCATGCCAACCTATCCGTCGATCGACACCGATGGCGTGCTGCGCCTCACCGTGAGCGCCAACGGCACAGCGCAGCCGGATCTCGCCGTGGTCTCGGTGACCGTGCGCCGCGCGTTCAACCGCATCCCATGGGCCGAGATCGTGATCCGCGACGGCGATATGCCCACCGGCACCTTCGCCTGCGGCGACTCCGCAGATTTCGCGCCCGGCAGCGGGGTGACCATCAGCGCTGGTTTCGGCAACGACGAGGCGCAGATCTTCAGTGGCGTGGTGATCCGCCACGGCGTACGCATCGAGGGCCAGAACGATTCGCGGCTCGTGATCGAATGCCGCGACGCCGCGGTAAAGATGACCGTTGGTCGCAACAATGCCAATTTCATCGACAGCACCGACAGTGACGTCCTGTCCACGCTGATTGGCGCACACGGGCTGACGGCCAAGGTCGACACCACCGTGGGCAGCTATGGCGAGATGGTTCAGTTCCACAGTTCGGACTGGGACTTCCTGCTGGCGCGCGCCGAGTTCAACGGCATGCTCGTCGACGTGGAGGACGGTACGGTCAACGTCCAGACGCCGCAGGCCGGCGGCGCCGTCGCGTTCGGCGTGACGTGGGGGCTCGACCTGTACGAGTTCGATGCCGACATCGACGCCCGGCTGCAGTACCAGTCGGTGCAAGCCACCGCCTGGGACCCGGCTGCGCAGGCCATCGTCCAGGGCGACGCGGCCGCGCCGACGCCGTTCAACGCGCAGGGCAATCTCGACAGCGCCACGCTGGCCGATGTCATCGGCCTGTCCGTCATGCCGCTGCGCACGGCCACGACGCAGTCGCCACAGATGCTGACGAGCTGGGCCAAGGGCGTGCAGACCCGCGCCGAGCTGGCGCGCATTCGTGGCCATCTGCGCTGCATGGGCACGGCCCTGGCCCGGCCAGGTGTGCTGGTGCAGGTCAGCGGGGTGGGCCAGCGCTTCTCTGGCGCGGTCTACGTCACCGCAGTGGAGCATGCGCTGGTGGGCGGCTTCTGGCACACCGATGTCGAGTTCGGCCTCGATCCGGCCTGGCACCCCCTCCAGCACGACGTGGTGGCGCCGCCCGCGTCGGGGCTGCTGCCCGGCATCGGCGGCCTGCAGATCGGGGTGGTGCTCAAGCTGGACGGCGACCCGCTCAACGCGCAGCGCATCCAGATCTCGCTGCCGGTCACGCAGGCGCAGACACAGGGCGTCTGGGCCCGGCTGATCCAGGGCTATGCGTCGAACGGCTTCGGTGCCTTCTTCCTGCCCGAGGTCGGCGACGAGGTCATCGTCGGCTTTCTCAACGACGACCCCTGCCACCCGGTGGTGATCGGCGCGGTCTACAGCGCCAACCATGTGCCGCCGTATGCCATCGAGGCCGCCAACGACACCAAGGCCATCGTGACCCGCGCGCGCCACGTGATTGCGTTCGACGAGAAGAACAAGACCGTGACCATTACCACGCCGGGCAAGAACAAGGTCGTGTTCGATGACACCGCGCAGTCGATCCTGCTGCAGGACCAGCACAACAACAGCGTGAAGCTCTCGGAGGCCGGCATTGCCTGCGACAGTCCCTACGACATCACGCTCACCGCCCAGGGCAGCATCCGCATGAGCGCGAATGTGTCGATCGAACTGACGGCACAGGCCGACGTCAAGGCCGCCGGGCTCAATGTGCAATGCGAGGCACAGGTCGGCTTCACAGGCAAGGGCGGCGCCACGGCCGAGCTGTCCGCCGCCGGCCAGACCACGGTGCAGGGGGCCATGGTGATGATCAACTGAGCCCCACCGGCCGCCCCGCACCTTACTGAACCGAATCGAATCGAACCGAACCGAGCCCACTGCCTGCCGCCATGCCTCCCGCCGCCCGCTTGACCGACATGCACGCCTGTCCGATGCAGACCCCGGGCCTCCCGCCCATTCCCCACGTGGGCGGGCCGGTGATCGGCCCCGGCGTGCCGACAGTGCTGATCGGCAAGCTGCCGGCCGCCGTGGTTGGCGACAACGCGGTCTGCGTGGGCCCGCCCGACGTCATCGTGCAAGGCTCGGCCACAGTCATCATCGGCGGCCGCCCGGCGGCACGCGTGGGCGACACCACGGCCCACGGCGGCACGGTGGTGATGGGCCTGCCCACGGTCATCATCGGAGGCTGACGATGAACGAGACGAGTCCGTTCCTGGGCCGGGGTTGGCAGTTCCCGCTGCGCTTCGACCCGCGCAACGGCCAGGTCGGCATGGTGGCCGGCGTGGAGGATATCGAGGAAAGCCTGCGCATCCTGCTCGGCACCTATCCGGGCGAGCGCGTGATGCTGCCGGCCTACGGCTGCAGCGTGCGCCGCGCGGTCTTCGACACCCTCAACGAGAGCACGCTGACGGAACTCAAGGAACTGATCCGCCGGGCGATCCTGTTCTTCGAGCCGCGCATCCTGCTCGAGCGGATCGACGCCGACGTGCTGCCGCTGGAAGGCCGCGTGGACCTGCAGGTGTGCTACATCGTCCGCACCACGAACACGCGGCACAACCTCGTCTATCCGCTCTATCTCGACCAGGCCACCGAGCCGGTCCGGATGTACTGAGGCGGCGCGGTATGTCAAACGGTACGCGTCAGGAGGACCGCCTGGCCGATGCGCTCGCATCGCACCACCTGCTGCCGGACGAGTTCGGTCTGGCGGACCGCCTGCGTCTCACCCTGGCGCAGGCGCGCGGGTTGTGCTTCGGGGCGGGCGGCGACGCCAACTGGGATACCGTGCTGCGCCAGGACGAATCCATCCTGCTGGCCGAGCTGGCATCGTTCCCGCTTGAGCGTCTGGAACGGGATTTCCTGGCCGCACTGGACAGCGAAGGCGAGGGCGCGCTGTGGGCGCGCATCTGGCAGCTGGTGCGCGCCTACGACGGCTGGTGCTGGTGGCTCGGCGGGCAGGGCGTGATCGCTCACGGCGTGGGGGACCAGCCGCCCGTGGCCGACGGCAACGGCATGGGCGATGCGCTGCGCGAGGCGCTCTACGCGCAGATCTCCCAGGGACTGGCGAGCGTGCTGCGCACCGGCATCGACGCCTTCGGCCACGGCGGCGGCACGCTGCACCCGGCCTGGGCGATGCCGGCCGGGCATGGCGCCCACGCCGACGCCCCTCTGGCCGGCACGTTGCCCGAAGACGATGCCGCCGCGCGGCGGCAGTGGCTGCGCCGTGCCTGGCTGGCCATGCGGTTGGCCATCGCGCGGCTGCAGCCGCTGGCACGCGCGCGGCTCGGGCCCAGCCTTGCCACCGGCCGGCACGAGCCCGCAATGGGCCTGCTTTTGACGGCGCTCCAGCTGTTCCAGTACAGCCGCGCGCCGCTGAACCGCTTTCCGGACCGGCTGATCGATTTCTACTACCGCGACGTGCTGCGCCTGTCCCCGCGCCCGGCGGTGCCCGAATCGGTGCACCTGCTGCTGGGCCGTGCGCCGCGTTATGCCGGGCCGGTCGATATCGACGCCGGTACGCGCTTCCTGGGCGGCAAGGACGCGCAGGGCCGCGCGCTGGCTTTCGCCGCCGATACCGCGCTGACGGTGACCGATACCGCGGTCGCCATGCTGTGCAGCCTGCGTGTGGCGCGCGACCCGAGCATTTCGCCTGAGCGGGAATTCGACTATCCCACGCGCATCCAGGTCGAAACGCTGCCGCTCCTGCCGCCCGAGGCCGCGTATGCCGAACGTGCGCCGTGGTGGCCGCTGCTGGGGGGCGCCGTGCGCGACTCGGCCGCGCAGGCGCACGACGCGCGGCTCGGCTTCGCCATTGCCTCCCCGCTGCTGCGGCTGCGCGAGGGCCAGCGCGAGATCCGCGTCCGGCTGCAGCTGTCGCATCCGGCCAGCGACGATCCGGCGCTGCAACGCGCATTGCGCACCGCGCACGCGGCGCGCACCGTCGACTGGCTCGCCGATCTGTTCCAGCGCTACGCGGCGCGGGAGCGCCAGCAGTTTCCGCCACGCCCACGTCCACGCGCAACGCCGGCCCCCGCGCCCGCTGAATCGTCCGAGCCCGCCACGCTGGCCCAGGAAGCCTGGGCGCGCTCGCCGGATTTCGGGTCCGACGTGCAACTGGCCTACCTGCTCGCGGCCTGCCTGGCCTGCGCCGACGCCGAGCGGTTCGCGGAACGGCTGGGGCGGCTGTTCGCGGCCTGGCTCGTGGCAGGCGAGGAAGACCTGCGCGCCGCCGATCTCACCGCACTACGCGCGCACGCCGCCAGGCTCGATCCGTCACGCGCGGGGCGCCGCGTGGAGATCGACGATCCGCTGATCCTGATCCACCCACCGCGCGACGCCGCGCAGGCCGGCGCGCTGCCGGACCGCGCGCTGATCTTCGAGCGGGTGTTCGCCGATGTCTGGCACGTCCAGTTGAGCGTGCCCACGGGTTGGCTGCGCATCGACACGGTCTTCACACGCCGGCGGCCCGGCAGCGGCGACCATGCCGGCGGGGCCATCGAACTGACGCTGCGGCTCGGCCCCGAGCAGCCCCCGGTGGTGCCGTGCCAGCCCGCCAGTCATGGCGCGCCGTGGCCGGCGCAAGCCGTGCTGCAGTGCATGCTGCGCACGCAGAGCCGGCTCTTTGCGCACGGCCTGCTGGCGCAGTACGCGGTCCACGATATGCGCCTCAGCGTGAGCGTGCAGGACATGCGCGACGTGGTGCTTTACAACCAGCTTGGGCGCCTCGACCCCTCCAAACCGTTCCTGCCGTTCGGCCCGACGCCTGCCGTCGGCAGCCATCTGGTCCTGGGCAGCGCCGAGTTGGCCTGCAAGCCGCTACAGGCGCTGCAGGTCGACCTGAAATGGTCGGGCCTGCCCACCGCGCCGGGCGGCTTTCCCGAGCAGTACGCAGGCTATCCCGGCGACTGGTCGGCCAGTGACTTCGGTGCCGGCGCGCAGGTGCTGACCGATGGGCAATGGCGCGGTGCGGATACTGCGGTGCTGTCGCTGTTCAGCACGCACGACGGCGATGGCCGCGGCGAGCGCCTGGTGCCCGGCCACCGGCTGGTGTTCCCGAGCACGGTGCTGCGCCGGTTCCAGCGCGCGGCCGCACCGGTCGCCCCGGGCCAGCCGTTCCAGTATGGCCTCGGCACGCGCGCCGGTTTCTTCCGATTCGATCTGAGCCAGCCCGCCGGCGCGTTTGGCCACGCGGCCTATCCGGCGCTCCTCGGCGCAGCGCTCACCCGCAATGCGCGGCGCAAGCGCGCCGGTCCGCTCCCGCGCGAACCCTACACGCCGGTGCTGGAAAGCCTGTCCCTGCGCTACCAGGCCAGCCAGGACATCGACCTCGTCGGGGAGCCGAACGGCGGCCATGTCGATGGGCTGGTGCAGGCGGCCTATCACCTGCATCCGTTCGGCGTTTCGCCGATGGCGCGAGCTGGCGGCCAGCCGCCCGCGCTGCTGCCGCGCTTCCCCCATGACGGCAATCTCTACATCGGCCTGTCCGGCGGCAATCCACAGGGGGCGCTGAGCCTGTTCTTCCACCTGCGCAGGGAGGCAGCGGCCGGGCGCTGGGCCGATGCCGAGCCAGCCTTGCATTGGGCGGCGTGGCGGGACGGTGGCTGGCAGCCGCTGCCGGCGCACGCGCTGGTCAGCGACGGCACGCAGGGCATGCTGCGCCCGGGCATCGTCCGGCTCAACCTGCCGGCCGGCATGGCGACGGACTGCCTGGCTGTGTCGCGTCCCGCCGGCCAGGCGTACTGGCTGCGGCTCAGTGCCGATTGGGGCTTCCTGCGGCTGGCGGGTCTCCATGGCGTGCACGCCCACGCCGTGCACGCCACGCGCTGTGCCCCGGCCGATGCCGGCATCGCCCCGGACGCGGTGCAGGTAGCCTTGCCGCCGGGCAGCATCGACCGCCCCGAGCGCAGCGTGCCGGGTCTCGGCGCGGTGGTGCAGGTCGGCCCGTCCGAGGGCTGGCGCGCCGCCGATCGCCCTGAGGCGGTGCGCCAGCGCGGTGCCGAGCGGTTGCGCCACAAGGCGCGCGCGGTCACGCGTTGGGACTACGAGCGGCTGGTGCTCGATGCCTTCCCGGCGGTGTGGAAGGCCAAGTGCTTCCCCCACCACGAGGTAACGATCGACGACGACACGGCGGCCAACCGCAGTACGCGCCATCGCCACCTTGCCAACCATCCCGGGCAGGTGCTGATTGTGGTGGTGCCGCATCCGCATTCGGGCGACCTGTTTCGCAGCACCGAAGCCCCGCGCTTCGACGCCGCCGTGCTCGACGCCATGCAGCGCCACCTTCAGTCGTGTGCGCCGCCCGGCGCGGCCGTGCGGGTGCGCAACGCTGCCTACGAGCGCGCGCAGCTGCGCTGCATCGTG
Source organism: Cupriavidus sp. OV096 (assembly GCF_900115455.1). Classification (NCBI taxonomy): domain Bacteria; kingdom Pseudomonadati; phylum Pseudomonadota; class Betaproteobacteria; order Burkholderiales; family Burkholderiaceae; genus Cupriavidus; species Cupriavidus sp. OV096. The sequence goes on along the minus strand of NZ_FOWM01000007.1, from coordinate 31,601 downwards.
CAGCTGCGCGCCGACGCCCACCCCGGCGCGGCGGTGCGCCAATTGAACCGGGCGATCGTCGAATACCTGTCGCCGTGGCATGCGGATGGGCTCGGCGCGGAGTTCGACTGGAGCGTGCGCGCGGAGGCCGTGGAAGCGTTCCTGCGCGGCCAGCCCGGCGTGGCCGCCGTGGGCCGTGTGTCGATGCTCCATATCGTGCGCAACGACAGCCAGTTCAACGCGCTGCGCGACACCGCCACGCACGTGACCCACGGCGAGGCGCGCACGCTGCGCCCGGCGCAGCCGTGGAGCCTGCTGCTGCCCACGCGGCGTCACCTGATCGAGTTGCGCGACGAGGTCGGCCCGCTGGTGCCGCAGCGCACCGGCATCGCCCGGCTCGAGGTGGGCCATACCTTCATCGTGGGCCGTTCGCTGCCGACGTCTTCCGCGCAGGAGCGAGATGACCAGTAGGAACCGAGAATCCCTCAAACGCTATTTCCGCGAAGGCGCGCTGCCTGACGAGGACCATTTCGCCGATCTGATCGACTCGATGCTCAACATGAGCGACGAGGGCTTCCGCAAGACGGTGGAACATGGTTTCGAGGTCTATTCGCCGGTTGGTCACGATGCGTTGATCAGCTTCTTTCGCGACCAGGACCCCGAGCGGCCCGCTTGGCGCATCGGCTTCGGCGGTGAGCGCGACGCGCTGCTGGTGCAGGGCCGCGCGGCCGGTGCCGGTGAAGGGGAGGGCAAGGAGGAGGGCGAGGTGGGGCCGGCGCTGCTGTGCCTGGACCAGGCGCGGCGTATCGGCATCGGCACGGAGCAGCCTGCGGCCACGCTGGACGTGGCCGGAGCGGTGCGCAGCCGGGGGCGCCAGGGCGCGTTCGGGCGCACGCATGCGACCCCGCTGCGCGCCGATGGCACGTGGCAAGACCTGACCGACGACCTGGAGGGCTGTCAGGCGTTCGAGGTCATGGCCGGCGCGGGGCTGCGCGGCAAGGGCCGCTTCGGGATGGTCCACGCCATCGCCGTCAACACCTACAACCCCACGCTTGGACTGTTCGACTTCCTGAACCGCAAGCGCGGCATCCGCTGCACGCACGGCTACTACAGCCGCCGCTGCGACAAGCTCGAATTGCGCTGGACCGGCACCAGCGGGCGCAATGCCACGTACCGGTTGCAGATCCGCACCGGCTGCGATTTCGGGCCGGACGTGCAGATCCAGGCGCAGCTGACCCAGCTCTGGTTCGATCCGCACATGAGCGGAGGCCAGCCGTGAGCCGAACCAACCCCGCACCCATGACCGGGCCGATGTCGGGTCCGGGCGCTTCCACCGATCCGCCGCCACGCGGCACCGTGTTGCCACCTGGCGCAGTGGATGCCGACGCGCTCGGTACGGCCGCCATCGCACGGCTGTACGGCGACGCGCCGTTCAGCTATCCCGACCTGCGCGCGCGGGGCATTGCGCTCTCGCAGGCGGCCAGCGGCCAGCTCTGGACCGACTACAACCTCCACGACCCCGGCGTCACGCTGCTCGAGTCGCTGTGCTACGCGATGACCGAAGGCGTATTCGCCGCGGACGCCGACGTGGCCGACCTGCTGACCGCGCCCGATGGCCGCATCCATTACCGCCGCCACGCGCTCCACGGCGCGGAGGAAGCGTTGCCGTGCCGGCCGACCACCGAAGCCGACTGGCTGCGCTACCTGCTGGACCGCGTGCCGGCGGTACGCCAGTTGCGCCTGCGCATGCCCGCAGCGGACGGGCGATGGCAGATGGCGCTGCGCGTGGCTGATGGCGACGGCGAGGCCGCCGCGCGCGACACCGTGCGCGCCTACCTGGCCCAGCGCAACCTGGCCGAGGATCTCGATGGCGCACCCGGCATCCTGCGCCCGCGCTGGTGCGCGCTGGAGATCCGCCTCAGCGTGGAAGGCCCGCGCGAGCTTGGCGACATCCTCGTCGAACTGGTGCGCCGCTGTGCCGACATCGTCGGTGCCGCGCCGCCGCGCCAGCCAGTGCAGGCCCGCCTCGCCCAGCGCGACGCCCAGGGCCGCGTGCTGCCCACCGACGAACTGTTCGACGGCCCCGCCGTGCAGTGCGGCTGGATGGCCACGGAAGACCTTCGGCACGATCCGGCCAACCGGCTTTACTTCAGCGACCTCGCACGCGCACTCCGCGAGATCGACGGCGTGGCCGACATCAGCACGCTACGGCTCGTGCCACTTGACGCCCCGGCCACGGACGTTACCCATGACGAGGCCGGCGACAGCCTGCCGTGGCAGGGCCCGGACTGGGCGCTGCAATTGCGCTGGCCGGAAGATGCCGATGCGCTGGCACGCTGGGAAGTCAGCCGGCGCGGCAGCCGGCTCCATCTGGATACCCATGCCCTGCTGGTACGGCTGGCCGATGCTCGGCAGGCTGCGCGCGTCGCCCTGACAGCGCCACGTACGGCGCCGTATGCAGGCCAGTTGCTGCGGCGGCCCACCGGACACTACCTGCCCGATGCCCCCTACCTGTCGAGCTGGCACCACTTGCCACCGCTCTATCGGGAGGCTCACCTCGCGCCGAAGGCCGACCCGGTACGGCAGGCCCAGTTCGGCGCCTATCTTGCCCTGCTCGAACAATGGCTGGCGCACGGCAGCGCGCAGACCCAGCACCTGCGGGCACTGTTCAGCGTGGCACGCGCGTCGGCCGACAGCTACTGGTGGACGCCGCTGGACGCCACGCACATCCCCGGCCTGGCCGGGGTGCCGGCCGACACGCCGGCGGCCGTGCAGGCGGCGCTCAGCCAGGAAGACGACGCACCCGAGCGACGCAGTCGCGTGCTGGACCTGATGCTGGCGCTGCACGGCGAATCGTGCGACCAGCACAGCATCCAGCGATTCGGCGTGTACTACGATAGCGCCGCCTGGCAGGCCCATCTGCTGACTTGCAAGCGGCGCTTCGTTCAGCGGATCGTGCGCCATACGCGGGACCGCGCCGGCGGCTTCGACTACAGCCGCCCCTCACTGGGGCGGCGGGGCAATACCGCGCCGCTGCAGGAGCGCGTGGGGCTGCTGCTCGGCTTCGCCGAGACGCACAGCCGGCGCCTCGCGGGCGTGCTGGCGCGCCACGGGCTGGCCCTCGACGAACGCCCGCCGCACGTCGCCCAGCCGCCCATCGCCCCCGCCACCCGCCCGACACCCCAGGCGGGCGCGCCCGACCACCCCGAGCTGCTGGTGATGTACCCGCCGGCACGCGCGCGGCTTGTCGCGCATTACGAGGAAGACCTGGCCGAGCGCCAGGTGCATGAACGGCTGGCTTTTCACTTCCCGCAACTGGCGCCGCAGGCGCTGCCGGCAGCACTGTTCCGCTGCGCAGTTCATGCCGGGCGTTATCACCGCGTGGAAGGGGCATCGGGGCCGGAACTGTGGTTGGGGCCGGACGAAGCGGGCCATTGGTGGCCGCTGCCGGTGCGCGACGGACCCGGCGGCGTGCTGGCACCCGCGCTCTACCTGCATGAGCTGGCCTGCCGCGTGCAGCGCGAGGCGGAAGGTCTTCATCTGGTCGAACACATCCTGCTGCGCCCGCTGGGGCAGGATGGCGGCCAGCCGGACGTGCCCGAAACCTTCTACGCCCACCGGATCAGCGTGGTGCTGGCGGGATGGACCGCACGCGGCGCGGACCGGAGCTTTCGCGATCTCGCAACGGAGACCATCGGTCTCGGCTGTCCGGCGCATGTCAAGCCGGACGTCCATTGGCTCGACACCACCGCGCTGGCCGCCTTCGAGCGGGAGTTCGCGGCATGGCTGGACGCCCGCATGGCCCACGCCCGCGACAGCGCCGCCGTGGCGCAGCTCGACGTCTGCGCCGCGCGGCTGCGGCGGCGGCTGGCCGCCCTGGCGGGAGACCAGCCATGAGGCAGGCGCATGCGATCGAGACGCTGACCTGGCACGCGCTGGGCTCCGACGACCGCGAGGCAGCGCGCGCCCATCAGGCCCGCCTCAGCGCGTTCCTGAACGGGCCCGGGCGGGCGACGATTGCCCGTGTGTTTTCGCGCCTCTCCGTGCCGGGCGAGGTGTGGCAAATTGAGCGGCTCGAAATCGACACCGGCCCGATGCCAGCGGATGGCAGCTTCGGCCAGTGGTCAGCCATTCTCGAGCGCCAGCTGGCCGACGCGCTGCACAACACACTGCATAGCGCGCGTCACCGCCAGCGCGGAGGGGGCATGCGTGCGGACGCCGCCGCGCTGGCCGGCATGGCGCCAAGGCCGGCGGACCACCAGCGGCTGGAGCACTTCCTCTTCTATCTGCGCCACGGACACCTGCCGTGGTCTCGCAGTGCGATGGCGGGGCGTGGGTTGTCGGCGTGGCTGGCCACGCTGGCACGGCGCACGGGGCCGCGCCTGTGGTCGTTGCTGCGCGCGCTGCGCCCCGCGGACTACGTGCTCGCGCGCCTGAGCCAGATCACGCCGTACCAGGGGTTGCAGGCGCTGGTGGCGATTCGCCATCGGGAACTGGCCGAGAGCCTCGACATGCTGGACGCGCAGATCCTCGCGCCGCTCCAGGCACGCGGTCGCCTCAGCGCCTATCAGGTGCAGCAGCTGCAGCAGGCGTGGCGGGTGGCGGCGTTCCGCACGCTGTGGGACCGGCACGCCGGGCACCTTGGCGCAGATGGCATCCAGCGCTTGCGGCGCGAGCTTGGCGCCGCACTGGCGCGGCAACTGGGGCAGGGCGGACTGGGCGCGTGGCGGCCCGCACGCCGGCAACCACCGGGCCGCGCCAACGATGCCGCGCTCGCCCCCCTGCTGTTTGCTGGCGTTATCGACACCGTGGCTCCCGGCGCGATGCTGGCCCCGGTGCCTGCGCGCCTCGCCCCAGGCATGCCGGGGGGCGCGCCCGAGCACGCGCGGCGACCGCTGGATGCCGCGCTGGAACGGCTTGGCACCGCACTGGACGGTAGCGTGCCACTGCACGGCGCGGCGCTGGAGGTGCTGCTGCAGGATCTGTATCGACGCGAACCCGACGTGCTGCGGGCCCGGCTGCGTGGGCTGGTGCTGCGGGACGGGCAGGCCGAACAGTGGCTGGCGCGGCACGGCGCGCCGCTGACTGGCCGTGTGCTGCGGGCGCTCGCACCGCGCGACGACGCGGCGCGCGGCGCGAGCCTCGGCGTGCACTGGGCCGAGTCGCTGCGGCAGTTTGCGCTGGCCGCGCTGGCCCGCCCGGCCGGCGTGGGCCGCGCCGCGCGACCCGGGGGCGTCTCGGCGCTGCAAGCGTGGCTCGCGGCGTACAGCCTGCGGCAACTGGCGCTGGGCGAGCGCGCACCGACCGACCAGCGGCGCTGGGAACGGCTGTGGCAGCGCGCGCTGCGGGCATGGCAGCCTGACCATCGCCCGTCGCGCCGCCCGGCGGCTTCAGTGGCTTCAGCGGCTGCAGCGGTTTCATCGGCGCCCATCCAGGCCGTTCCAGGCCCTCAGGCTGTCCAGGCCATGCAGGGATCGACGGCAAGGCCGGCGACGTATGCGCCACAGACGCCTCGTGCGTTGGCCGGCCGGCTCGACTGGGACGCGATTCACCGCATCGCTTCCCGCACACTGCGGATTGCCCATCTGCTCGCCTTGCCGCAGCGTCCCGCCGCGCGGCGGGACTGGATGGTGCGGCGGCAGGCGACGAGCTGGTTGGCCGATCCCGCGCTGTGTGCCGACTGGATTGCGGTGACGCGGCCCACACAGCGCTGGGCGCTGTTGGGCGTGCTGTTCCCGCGCGAGCTTGGCACGTTGCGCGAGGCCAGCGCCGCGCTGGCGCAGACCGCGGCGCTGCTGGGTCCCGACCTCTCGGCAGCGGCGCGGGCGCGCAGCCACTGGCGCTTTCTCGCACACCATGTACTGGTGGAGCAGCGGCCGATCACGGCGGCATCGCTCGCGCGGCGCCATGCCTTGTACCTGTATCGCGAGCAGGGCCACGGCGCAGGGGCGCTTGGCCAGTGGCTGCGGCGTGTGGCGCAGGCCAGTGCCAGGCCGGAGGCGCCCGAAGCCACGCCCCCGCTTGCGCCGGCGGTGAAGCTGGCGAAGCTGGGGCAGTGGGGTCGGCTGGGGCGCTGGTGGCGGCGTGGGCATGCAGCCCCGGCGTCCTTGCCGGCGCCAGCCCTGCCTGCAGGCGCCATCCGTGCCTTGCACGCTGCACCCACCGAAACCGAGCAATGGGAAGCCCGCCAGCCACTGGACTGGCCGCTTCCGCCATCGACAAGGAATTCACCCGTGGCCGACCGCCCAACCCCTCCGGCGCCGGCGCGCCCCGAAGCCGCCGTACTGGCCGAACTCGCCGCGCTGGAAGCCGCCATCGCAACGGGCACGCATTACGTGTCCGATGCCGGGCTCGTGTTGCTGGCCAACTATAGCCAGCAACTGTTCCGCATGCTGGACCTGCTCGACGGTCCGCGCCTGCGCGATGCGCGGGCGGCATCGAAGGCGGTGCGCTGTCTGGCGTGGCTGGCGCACGGTCACGACGACGCCAGCGAGCCCGAGTGCATCCTGCCGAAGCTGCTTTGCGGCATGCCGCTCGGCGAGCCGCTGTCCGCGCCTGCGGAAGGCCCGACCTGGCTCGACACGGAGACGCGCGCGGTACTCGACAGCCTGCTGGGCGCGGTGATCGCCCACTGGAAGACGATCGGCCAGACCTCCCCGGATGGCCTGCGCGAGACGTTCCTGCGCCGCGAAGGCCGGTTGGTGCGCGAGGAAGCCGCCGCCGGCACGCACTGGCGCCTGGTGGTACGGCCTGCGCCGTTCGACATGCTGCTGGACCGCCTGCCGTGGTCGTACGCCACCATCAAGCTGCCCTGGATGCAGGAGGCGCTGTATGTCGACTGGCGCTGAGGTGGACATTGCCCTGCACGCCGAGGCGTTGCGGCGCGAACTGGACTGGCTTGTCGCCGCGCTCGATGCCCGCTTCCGGCAGCATTTCGCGCAGCCGGCCGGGGCGTCTCCCGCAGCGCATGGCGACGCAACCGAGGTGGCGCCGGACGTGCCGCCGCCGCCCGCGCTGCCCGCCGGCAGCGCGTTGTCCGTCATCGTGACGCAGCACGGGCTCGCGGCCCACGAGCGGCTGGTGCTGGCGCTGGCGCTGGCACCGCACCTGCGGCCCTCTGCGCTCGACCTGTTTTTCGTCAAGAACCGCGATTTCGACCGGGGCTTCACTGAATTCGGCGGCAGTCGGGCGCAGCACCACGGCGGCTTCCTGCCGAGCGGGGAAACGGCCATCTTCCTGCTGGCTGGCGAGGACCTGGCCGCCCGGATCGCCGCGCTGGCCCTGTTCGACCCCGATCATGCGTTTGCGCAAGCAGGCCTGCTGCAGCTCGATGGGGAGATCGGTGGCGAACCGCAGTTGAGCGGCGCGCTGCGCGTCAGCGCCGAGACGCTCCAACGCCTGCAGACCGGCGTCTGGCACAAACCCGACTACAACGCGCAGTTTCCGGCGCGGCGCATCGCCACGGCGCTGGCGTGGGACGACCTCGTGCTCGCGCCGGACGTGATGGACGAGATCGAGATCGTGCGCACCTGGCTGCGCGACGGCCCGGCCCTGATGGAGACCTGGGGCCTTGCCAGGACCGTCAAACCCGGCTACCGCTGCCTGTTCTACGGCCCACCCGGCACCGGCAAGACGCTGACCGCCACGCTGCTGGGGCAGGACGCGGGCGTGGACGTGTACCGGATCGACCTGTCGATGGTGGTCTCCAAGTACATCGGCGAAACCGAGAAGAACCTTGCGCGCGTGTTCGACCAGGCGCAGAGCCGGCGCTGGGTGCTGTTCTTCGACGAGGCGGACGCGCTGTTCGGCAAGCGCTCTGCCACGCAGAGCAGCAACGACCGCCACGCGAACCAGGAAGTGGCCTACCTGCTCCAGCGCGTGGAGGACTTCCCGGGCACAGTGATCCTGGCCACCAATTTGCGCGGGAACCTCGACGAGGCCTTCTCGCGCCGCTTTCAGTCGATGATCTATTTCCCGATGCCTGATGCAACCCAGCGGCTGCGGCTGTGGCGCAGCCTGATCCGCGAGCCGGGGCGGCTTGCGGCCGATATCGATTTGCCGGAGCTGGCCGAGCGGCATGAGCTGTCTGGCGGGGCCATGGTCAACGTGCTGCGCTTCGCCGCCTTGCAGGCCCATCGGGAGGGCGCGGTGCAGATTGGGGCCGGGCATCTGTTGCACGGCATCGCGCGCGAGCTGCGCAAGGAAGGGAGGACACCATGAGGCCAGCGCGGCGGGGTCTTGCAGCGGCGCTATTCGCGGCCGGGCTCGGGTTGCTCTGGCCTGCCCCGGCGGCAACGCCGGGGCAGGCATCGGCCGGGGTGGCCCCGCCTGCCCCGGCTTCCGTGCCGGCTTCGGCTGCCGTGGCGGTGCCGGCGTCCGCGCCGGCCGGTGCGCCGCTGGCGGTGGTGACGGTGGTCGCCTCGGCGCCGGCTGCGCTGTCGTGCGCGGTGGCGCCGGGCCAGCCCGTGCCCGATCAGTGCATTGCCGATGCCGACCCGCTGTCGTTCGAAAAGACGGCTGTGACCACGCTGCCGGCGGCGGTAGAGAACCTGCCGTATACGTACCGCTTCCGCGCCACGGGTGGCGAGCCGCCCTACGTGTTCCGCGCGGCTGACAACGGCTTGCCGGAGGGCCTGGCGCTCGATGCGGCCGGTAACGTGCAGGGTGCCACGGCGAGACGCGGCCGGCACACCTTCCTGGTCGAACTGCGCGACCGCTGGGGACAAGGCGTGCGCCAGCGCTTTGCGCTGAACGTGGTCGGGCCGCGCGCGCCGTCGCCGGCACGGCCGGCTTCCACGCCCGCCGCCGATCCGCCGATCCAGACCGTGCCGATCGCGGCCACGCAAACCCCGCTGCGTGGGCGCACGCTGATCGATACGTGGCTGCTGACCGAGGCTGTGCTCGGCAAGATCGCCCCGCCCGCGGCACCGCCGGCGCCGGAGGGCGAGGCCGATGGCGAGGGGGCGGGCGCATCGGAGCCCCCGGCGCCCCCGGCGCCCCCGGCACCACCGGCGCCAGACCCCGATGGCCTCGACGAACTGAGCGAGGCCGGCGCCAGCCAACTGGCCACACTGTTGCAGCCGTTGGTCAATGTGGAATACCCGACGCGCGCGCTGTTCACCGCGGCCCTCGATGCGCGTGTCTGCACCTACGCGGCGGAGCTGACCGCCAAGGTCGCGCTCGATACCGGCAAGGCCGCCCCCGGTGCCGCGCAGTGGCGCGAGCGCTGCCTCACGGCATGGCAGGGCCCGCCGCCGAAGACGCCACCCCAACTGGCCGAGACGCCGGTCAAGTGGCAGGACCTGCCGGCTACGCTGCTGCCGCCGCGCGTACGCGCCTGGCTGGTCGAGCAGGCCATGACCAGCCACGATGCCGCCAAGGCCGTGGCACCGGGCTGGTCAGGCACCGGCTGCAACTGCTTCGTGTCCGAGTCCACCGGCAAGGTCTATGGCATGGTGCCGAACTGGAGCGACCCGAAGACCGGGCCAAAGACCGACTTCGGGCTCTATGACCGGCTGGTCGGCTATGCGCAGCCGTTCGACGAGGACGGGAACGTCACGCCCCTCGCGCCCGATGCGGCGCAGATCGACTTCCTGCGTGCGATCCACCGTTATGGCAGCAAGCTGGACGTGACGCTCTATCGCAAGGACTGGCAGTTTCTGCTGCGCCTGCCCGAGACACAGCGGCGGCGCGTGGCCGAGGAGGCCGCACGGCAGGCGCTGCGGCTGATCGACACGCCGCTCCGGCGGCTGGACACCCGCTGGGAGGACCGCGTTCCCGGGCTGGCTGGCGAGAGCCATGTCGGCGACGGCATCACGCTGTTCCTCGACCAACCGACGTTGCCCGGCGATGCGCGCTACGCCGCGTTCGACGACTTCCGCAACCGTCTGGTGCACGCGCTGATTGCCGAGATGCGCCAGCGCCACCGCCACTACACGCTGAACCTGATGGTCCAGGCGGCGGACCTCGTGCCTGCGCTGCGCCACGGCGACGAGCCGGCCACTGCTACGGCGCCCAAGCCGTCCAATCCGCCCACGCCCGCCGCACGGGGCAGGGCGCCTCCGCCGCCGGCGCCGCCGGCTGACCCTCCCTCTGCTACCTGGACCTTCGACGGGCTGCTCGACTATCTGGTGCGCGCCGAGGATCCGCCGTTCCAGGATGGTCGCATCGCCGTGGGCGCGGGTGGCTATCGATCCCACACCAATGTCACCGTGCGTTACCTGGTGGCGCTGCCGGAGCCGACCACGCTGAGCAAGAAGACGCTGCGCGAGGCCGTGGAGAGCACGCCGGCGCTGGCCGGCACCAACCGGGCAATCCTGATGCGGCGCATCCTGCCGCTGGTGTCGGTGGGCAGCAGCCAGGCGCAGCAGATGAGCGACGACATGGCTTACTTCAACGACAACTTCGGCGGGGTGGCGCTGTGGCCGCAGCCGGTGGCCGATGCCACGTTCACCCACCTGGTGGAAACCACCTTGCGTGGCACCATCCTGGCGGGCGAGACGCGCGAGGGCGCGCTGTGCAATCTGGTCTGCGACTGGCGCTGGGCGCTGCGCGCGGCGTTCTGGCTGCTGCTCGGCATCGTGGCCGTGTCGTTGGCCGCGTTGCTCCTCTCGTGCCGCGTGCGCGCGCTGGGCCGGCCGTACCAGCTTTATGTCGTGGTGGCGGGCATTGTGCCGCTGGTGATCGGCGGGCTGCTGTTGCGCTGCGATCCCGACCTCGCTTCCGCGAACTTCAGCAACCAGCTGCTTTTCGCGGTACTGGCGGTGGTGATCGTCGCGCTGCTGGTGCCGCTGCTCAAGCCCAAAGTGCAGAGGCCCTGAGCCATGGCGAAGCGCTTGCTACTGGCTCAGGCCCTCGCGCATCGCGTAGCGCGTCAGCTCGGCGATGCTGCGGATGCCGAGCTTTCGGAAGGTGTTCTCGCGATGGCTGGCGATGGTTTTGTCGCTGAGAAACAGCAGGCGGGCGATCGACTTGGTGCTGTGCCCCTCGGCAAACAGCTGCGCGATCTGGCGCTCGCGCGCGGTCAGCTGCGGCAGCCGCAGCGGCACCTCCACGGCGGCGGGGCTGCGCGCGGCGTGGAGCACGCCGCCGATCAGCTCGCCGCTCAGGTAGACCTGGTTAGCCATCACGCGGCGCACGGCGCTGGCCAGTTCGTCGTAGGAGTTTTCCTTCAGCACATAGCCCGATGCGCCGGCGTCGAGCGCCGCGATGACTTCCTGGTGCTGGTTGTTGACGGACAGGCACAGCATCTTGCACGGCATGGACTCGGCGGCCAGCCGGCGGATGGCCTCCATGCCGTTCATGATCGGCATGCCGATGTCGAGGATCGCCACGTCCGGCCGGACCGAGCGCACCAGGTGAAGCAACTCGATGCCGTTGCGGGCCTGGGCCAGCACTTCCATGTCGGCTTCACGCTGCAGCAGTGCGATCAGGCCCTCGCGGATCATCGCGTGGTCGTCGGCGACCACGATGCGGATGGTCATGGCGCGCCCGCGCCCGGCCAGCGGACGCGCGCGCGCACGCCCCGGCCTGGCGCAGTCTCGAGAGCGAGTTCCGCCCCGACCTGGCGCAGCGCGCCCGGCAGCCCGCGCAAGCCGCAGTGGCCGCGCGCGGGCTGGTGGAGCAGGGCGGCGTCGAAGCCGGGGCCGTCATCGGCGATCGTAATGTCGATGGCGCCATCGACCCCGCGCAGGGCCAGCGCCACGCGCGCCCCCGACGCATGCTTGCCGGCGTTGGCGAGCAGCTCGCGTATCGCGCGCAACAGCACACGTGCCACCGCCGCTGGCGGATCGGCGGGCAGCGGCGCCGCATCGACATCGATATGGATACCCTGCCGGCTCTGCTGCCGCGCGGCCTCTACGATCCGCGCGCATTGCACCGGAAACGCGCATGGGGGCTCCGGGGCTGCCGGCGTGGCCGCATCGAGCAGGCCGGCAATCACGTCGCGCGTGGTGCGCAGTGCGTCCTTGACGAGTTGGCGGCCGTGGCGCAGCGCCGCGTCGCGCGGGTCGCTGCTCGTGCTTGCGGCAGCGGCGGCGGCTCCCTGGGTGGCCGTGTCGATCTGGATCAGCGCGAACGAGAGGCGTTGCGCAAGGTCGTCGTGCAATGTCTGGGCCAGGGCCGCGCGGGCGGCGGGGTCAAGCGCGGTATGGCTGCCCCGATGGTAAGAGACGGCACGCAAATCGTCGAAGTGCGATGCCGGCACAGGCAATGAACCACTCATCATTCGTCCGAATTCCCGAAAAGACTCAACAGCTCTCCGGCAATGCCTTTGCATTGGACGCATGGTTGCGGCGCCGTCAGCCGGGATTTTGGCCGGCCTCGTACAGGATGGAACCTGGGGGCCGACGCGTATCGGACAGTACTATAGATCGCGTACCCGCTGCGCATCCTGCGGAAAAAACGCGTAAAACAACGAGCGATTTCTTCTTGTTTAATCGAGATGTAAGCGGCGTTTAATCCCGTATCGCGCCGCGATGGCGGGGCGCTTAGTCCCTGGCGCCTCCGACCACTTCATGTGACATCGTCGCGTGACATTCGATTGACTAGTATTGGATCCACCCTCAAGTAGACGGAAGAAGACGGACCTGCCATGCGCCTGAAAGTGGAAAAGCCCCATCGCCCCGAAGCCAGCCACGCATCGCCGCGCGCGCGACGGGAGCCTGAGAACGCCCACGACGCCATGCACGACGGGCGCCTGCAGGCGCCCGTCCAGCGGCAGGCCCAGGACCTCGCCAGCCATGGCGAGCGCGCTAACGCGCTGCGGGACCGGCAGGCGATGGCCGATGCGCGGTCCGATGGCCTGCCGGCACAGCTGAAGTCGGGGATCGAAGCGCTCTCGGGTATGTCGATGGACCACGTGAAGGTTCATTACAACTCGCCAGCGCCGGCGCGCGCGCAGGCCTTGGCTTATGCCCAGGGCCACGACATTCATCTGGCGGCTGGCCAGGCGCATCACTTGCCCCACGAGGCGTGGCACGTCGTGCAACAGGCGCAAGGCCGCGTGCAGCCCACGCGCCAGCTCAAGGCGGGAATTCCCGTCAATGATGACGAAGCTCTCGAGCGGGAGGCTGACCGGATGGGCAGCCTGGCGCTGGCAGGGGGGCAGGGCACGGCAGCGCCCCGGTCTGGCGTGGCGGCCGCGCACGGGGCTATCCAGCGAAAGCCAGACGCGTATGGCGACGTCGAGCATGCGACAAAGAAGGCCGGCAAGCAGGCGGAGGGCCATCCCGAGGCGCCACTCGATGCCTCGCTCAAGTTCCAGCGTTTCCGCAAGCTGAACCGCCTTGCCGGCGCGCTCTACCAGAACCGGGCGGTGCCCCATATCGACCCGGTGGTGACGGGGCTGAAGACCTTCCTGGTGACCGTCGATACCGATCTCGGCCTCACCGAGGCGACCATGCCGGCCGATGACGGCATTCACCGCGACAGCGTCAGCGCACTCCAGGAGGCCGTGAAGCCGGACACCGCCCTCACGCCGCAGGACTACGAGGCATACAGTTTGCTCGGGCCGCTCGATTTCTGGCTCGAGAACCAGCACAGCTCGGACGATGTCCAGCTTGAACTGCGCAAGCTGCGCCTGAGAATGGCCGAGCGCCCCGGCGTCAGCATCGTCGCGCATCGCGGCCATGGTCCCACCAACCGCACGCGCGGCGGGCTGATCCGCCAGACCGATCTGCGCCGCACCGGCAACCCCGCGGAAAACTCGAAGTCGGCGTTCGACGCGGCCTATGCCCAGACCACGCGCACCCCCACGGCACCGTCGCTGGACGGTATCGAGTGCGATGTCTTCCTGTCGCAGGACGATGTGCCGATCCTCAGCCACGAAGGCAACATCAAGGAACAGCTCTCTGACGCGCAAAAATTGGTGCACCACGCACTGGTTGGCGACAACACGCATATCGAGGACCTGACCGCTGCCCAGCTGACCGGCATCCAGCGCACCGCCAGTGCCGACAGCGCATTCCTGACATTGAGGGGCTTCCTCGACGGCACGCTTGGCGTCGCGCAGTCTTACTTCACGGCCAGTGGCAAGCCGCTGCGGGTGGAAATCGAAATGAAGGGACACCAGGCCGACGAGAAGATCACGGCGGCAACCAACCTGATCACGGGGCCGAATGCGAAGCAGCGCAAAAAGGATGAGAAGACGCGGCTGGAGGCCGAATACAGCGGCAAGCTGGAGGGTGCGGTCGCCAAGGCCATCAGCCAGTTCAAGAAGGCGCATCCCGAGCCCTGGTGGGAAATTATCCTGTTCAACAATTCGCCCGATGCGGCGAAGCGCTTCGACGACCTTCGCAAGAAAAAGCCGCACCTGGGCCAGATCTACACCGGACTCGGCTCGAACAACACCGTCCATGGTGCCGACGCCCGGGTGGACGAACTGCGCATGGCGGCATCGGGCGAAAACCTGGCGCTCATGAAGGGCAACAAGAACTTCATCGTGACCTATGTGCCCGGGGCGGAACGCGCGGCGGAAACCCCCGACGCGCCTCTGGGCGACCTTGATTTCGCGCCCACCCAGAAGCCCGAGTATGTGGACCGGGTCAACAACGAGATGCGAGACACCACGGGGGCCCAGTCGACCATCATCTATCGGATTCTGGCCGAGACGGCCGGCGCGAAGAACGTGCACCTGCTCACGGACATGCCCCGCAACGCCGGATACTACAAGGGCATGCAGGCGCTGGCGGCGGACCTGAACGGCAAGGCGCCGAGTGCGATGCATATCGCCTGGAACGGGCTGCGGGAGGACCAGAAAACGGCCGTGCGGACGCTGGTGCTGGTCTCCCCGGAGACCTATCCGGAGGCCTACCGGCGGATCTTCCACCACCAGCGGCGACGCGGAAAGCGGGGGCTGTGACAGGGCGCCACCGCTGGCGCCCGGCGTCTGGTTCTAGTCGTCCAGGTAGGCCGTGAGCGATTTCTCGCTGCCCACGGGCCCGAAGATCGGCTTGTGGGCCTTCGTGGCCTTCCAGCGCTTGCTTGCCGTGCGCTTCTCGCGCAGCGACTTGACGGAGGTGTCGGTGTAGAACTGGTCGAGAGTCACCTGCAGGTCGGACAGCATCGTGAGCTTGTCCTCCAGCGCCTGGCGCTCGTCTGTGTCCACGGTCTTGTCGAGTTCCATCTCCAGACCAGTCTCCATCTTGTCGATCAGGGCTTTCTTGCGCTTCAGGTAGTCGGACTCCAGCCGCGTGACGTGGAAGTCCGTACCGTGCTGCTGGTTCGCCCATTCGACGCGCCGCTTCAGCAGCTTGCGGCGCTTCGTATGCTTGCGGTCGCGCTCCTCGGCGGTTTTGCGGCCGGGGCGCGCCGGGCGCGCCGAGTCCATTTCGTCGATCAGCTGCTTCTGCGAAGCCACCTTGGAAAGCGTGGCCAGACTGACCGTGAACAAGTCCATCCTCGGCTTGTTCTGGAAGATGTTCTCATCGACGTCCATGACGCTGGCGTCGCTGTGCGTCCCATAGTCTTCTGCATCGGACTGGTCATCGTCCGACTCCTCGCCGCGGGTGCTGAACTTCGGGAAGCCGAGCGTGTTCTGCACGTAGGTGGTTGCCTCGTCCGGCGTCGTCAGATGCGTGCCGTCCATCTGGGTCATCTGCTGGGCGAAGGCGTTGTTCAGGTGCAGCCGCTGGGTGAAGAAATTCTCCGGGGAGGGCGCCTTGTTTTCCGGCAGGGCCCGATAGGCGAGTTCGAGGATCTGCTTGGTGCAGAGGAAAACGGCCTTGTAGGTGGCACCGTCGAGGGTGCTCTGGGGCAGCGGCCGGTTGACATCCATCAGTGCGGAGAACGCCAGCTCGGGCTGGTCCGGTTCGGTGGGCTTGGGGGGCAGGGTCCTGCCGAAGCCGTGGCTGGCGTCGTGCACCAGCATGGCCTTGGACTTTTCCAGCTCGAACTGGCGGAACCGGTTTTGCCCGGCCTCCTCGTCGGTCGGGCCCTGCTTCCGGCGCCCCTTCAGTTGCGGATGATTGAACGCCTGATATTGCAGGGCATGCTGCACCATCAATTGGATGTCGGCGTCCATCCGGACATCGACATGGAGCTTCATGCGCTCGAAATTGTCCACCGCGGCCTGGGCGGCCTGCTTGGCCTGTTCGGGATCCATGCCCTGGGTGGCCGCTGCAAGGATCGAATGGAGGTCGACGTACGAGAAATCGCCCACCGGATCGGCCTCCACGGCCTCTGTATCCGAGTCGTCGTCGCTACGCTTGCGCTTCTTCTTGTTTTCCGCTTTGGTCTTCGCCTCCTGCTCTTCTTGCGCCAGATGCCGATGGGTCCGCGAGCGCGCTTCCGGATAAGACGCGCCCACGTTCCGGGTGGTATGCAGGCGGCGGCCAATCTGTTTCAGCGCGAACCGTTCCAGGCGGGGGTCGTCGAGCTTGTCGAGGAGTTCATGCGTGTTCAGCGTACCATGGTCGCCCTTGGTGGCGAGCGCAACCAAGGCGGCGATCTGACTGGGCGTGGCCTCGTCGCCATAGAGTTCCCTGGCGAGCTTCCCTGCGGCGGCCCGGCTGCTGATGTCGCGCAATTCGTCATCCTTCTTGTAGACGAACTTGCCTTGCAGGACCGGAGACGTGCCGGCGGCAGTCAGCGACGCGAGCGCCTGGCGCTGATGCAACTGCCGGGGCGAGCGGTCGACCAGCGCCTGCCGGCCGCCCGCCGCCACCGGCGTCGCCGATCGCTCGGCGGAGCCGGGTTCCGTGGCATGAGGATCAGGGGCCTTTTTCTGCCTCGTCAGGGATTCACGCATTGGGATCGCTGGAAGGTTGGGATTGCCGAGGACACTAGCAGGCCGCTCGCGTGTTGTCCACGAGGGCCGTGGTGGGTATTCGATGCGCTCGCACCAGCCACCCCCCGATTGGGGGATGTGGCATATCGCCGGCGCTGATAGAGTCGCGCGCAAGCTGCCCCGTTGAGGGCGCAAGTGGCCGCCGGCTCAAGGCTTGGGCGGCCTGCATCACCCATCTGGTGGTGCAGGCCGCGCCCGCCAAGTCGTACGCCCTTGTGCTGACCCCGGCGAGTCTGGTCGTGACGGCCGGCGGCGCCGCGCAGACCGTGACCGTCGCCGTGCGCCGCTCGGACGGCGTGGACGGGGCAGGGGATCTCACCAACTGGGCGTGGACAACGGACGATCCAGACCCTGGCCGCCGGCGCGGCCGACATCACGGCCACGGCGACGCTGGCCGATGGCAGCCGCATCAGCAGCCGACCCGATCAGCGGCGCGCTCGCCGCGGTGCAAGGTAGTCCGTTTGCGGCCACGGGGCAGATCGCCGATCTCGCCTTTTTGCCGTCGGGACGGGTAGCGTACGCGCTGATGCGAGACACAGACAGATTGATGCCATTTGCGCTGGACCCGGCATCCGGCGTTTTGGAAGCCGTGCCAGCTGCCGCGATACCGAGTCCAATCGCGGGAGTTAGAACCATCGCCGTGTCGCCCTCTGGGCAGTCGTTCTACGTAGGCTTGGATTCTGGCTGGACATTTCGGTACGACGTGGATGCCGCCAGTGGTATGCCGCGTGCCTGGACTAGCAACATCAAGGTGGGATCCGCAACGCAGGCGGGGACGGCTATCGCGATTTCACCCGACGAACAGTGGATCTACGTTGCCGGCATGAGTGCGGATGCGGTCACGACGTTGCGGGGCGATCTTTATATCGGATTTTTTGCTGACACGCCTTCCGGAGGCATCGGACCGAATGCGGCTGTGCTTTCGCCGAACGGGGCGTTTCTCTATACCCCTAACATGGGCAGCGGCACCGTCGGCGTTCATGCACTGGCTGCCGGTTCTGGCCTCATTGTCGGTACCAACGCGTTTGCAGTGGGTTCGGCGCCGACCGATATCGCGATGGCACCTTCCGGCCAGTTTGCCTACGTGGCCAACAGCGGCAGCAACAATATTTCGTCTCTTCAGATCGATGCCACAACAGGCATGCCGACAACGGCTCCGGTGAATGTTGCTGCCGGGATAGGCACCCAAAGGCTGCGCGTGACGCCGAACGGGAAGTTTCTGTACGCGCCGGCGCTCAATGGATCGGTCTACGGCTACGCGATTAACGGGACGAGCGGTGCCTTGACCGCGGTGCCGGGCAGCCCATTCCCCACCGGCAACGGCAACGTGGCGATCGCCATTGTCGAGCCGAGGCCCTGAGGAGAGGCGGGCCGGTTGCGGTTCCAGCAGGACCGCAACCGGCCGACGGACGACTCGACCAGCGGCGATGGCATAAGCCTCGCCTCGCCGCTCCGCCTCACGTCTCCTATGCTGTTCAAGCGCCTGCGCCGCTTGACCTGCCCCCAAGGAGATCCCCCATGCTCACCCAAAAAACCAAAGACATCGTCAAGGCCACCGCTCCCGTCCTGGCTGAGCACGGCTACGACATTATCAAGTGCTTTTACACGCGCATGTTCCAGGCCCATCCTGAGTTGAAGAACATCTTCAACATGGCTCACCAGGAGCGGGGGCAGCAGCAGCAGGCGTTGGCGCGGGCGGTTTATGCCTATGCGGAAAATATCGAGGATCCGAGCAGTCTGATGGCGGTATTAACCAATATCGCCAACAAGCACGCGAGTCTGGGTGTTCGTCCCGAGCAATATCCTATCGTCGGGGAGCATCTGCTTGCGGCGATCAAGGAAGTCTTGGGCAGTGCAGCGACGGACGACATTATCTCGGCATGGGCGCAGGCGTATGGGAATCTTGCCGATGTGCTGATGGGGATGGAAAGCGATCTGTATGAGCGGTCGGGGGCACAGGACGGGGGCTGGACGGGCTGGCGGCATTTTGTCGTGCGGTCAAAGGACGCGGAAAGCAGCGTTATCACCTCATTCGTTCTGGAACCCGTCGATGGCGGGCCGGTGGTCAACTTTGAGCCCGGCCAGTACACCAGCGTTGCCATCAACGTGCCTGCACTGGGTATGCAGCAGATTCGTCAGTACAGCCTGTCCGATATGCCGAATGGCCGCAGCTACCGGATCTCGGTCAAGCGTGAAGGGGGCGGGCCGCAGCCGGCGGGCTATGTATCGAACCTGCTGCATGACCACGTGAATGTCGGCGATGAAGTCAGGTTGGCAGCGCCTTATGGCAGTTTCCATATCGACGTCAATGCGCGCACGCCCATCGTGCTGATTAGCGGCGGCGTAGGGCTGACGCCGATGGTCAGCATGCTGACGCAGGCGATCCAGGACCCGCAGCGGCATGTAGTTTTCGTGCATGGTGCCCGTAATGGGAGCGTTCACGCCATGCGCGACCGGCTGCGCGAGACGGCTCGGACATTCCCCAATTTCGATTTGATCGTGTTCTACGATGCGCCACTGCCGGAGGATATCGCCAATCACGACTACGATTTTGCCGGGCTAATCGACGTGGCGGCGATCAAGGATTCGATATTGCTGACCGATGCCGATTACTACATTTGTGGCCCGATTCCATTCATGCGGCTCCAGCATGACGCGCTGAAGGGATTGGGCATTCGTGAGTCGCATATTCATTACGAGGTTTTCGGCCCCGACCTGTTCGCCGAATAACCCAAGAAGGCCAGCGAGCAGTGGATCTCGTCATGATTGCTGGCTTGAGACTTACGCGCGACAATGCGTGCCATATTGCCAACCGCTGAATCACTGCATGCAACATGGGACACTCGAAGGAGACGAAGGCCTCTACGCGTCAACGCATACTTGCCGTCGCCGCACAGCGCTTCCGCGAGCATGGTTTTTCAGGGATCGGGCTGGCTGAGATCACCCGCGAGGCAGGTATTACGCCGGGGGCGTTCTACCGGCATTTCTCGTCGCGCGAGTCAATGCTGGCCGAAGTCGTCCGTATCGCCGCGCGCAGTCTCGATGAGTGGGCTGCAGGATCGCCTGATGCGCCCAGTGCGGTGCGCAATTACCTCAATGCCGCGCACCGGGACGCACCCGGTGTTGGCTGCCCCTTGGTGGCGCTGGTGCACGACATCGCGCACGCAGACCCGACCACACGCGATGCCTATACGCTCGAGGTGAACGGCGTGCTGGACTTCCTGGAAGGACTCAACAAGGCGGAAGGGCACGCCGATTCACGGGCGATGGCGCTGCTTCAACTCTCCGCCTTCGTCGGTGCGATGGGGTTGTCCCGTGCCGTCAGCGATCCCGCGTACTCGCAAGACCTCCTCGACAACGTGGCGGACGGTCTGGTCCAACTCGCCACGCCGCTGCGCTAGGGACGCTGGCGCCCTACAGCACGGCTTCGTGCTCGTGTGCTATCGCGGGGGCCGCGGCCGGCACGCGAGCGGATGCGCCTGCCAGCGGCATCGCATCGGGACACTTGCCTTCATCCGCCGCCAGCAGCGGGCAGCATTCGAACATCTGCGCCACCCAGTCGACGAACACCCGCACCTTTGGCGCGAGATGCCGGTTCTGCGGATAGATCGCCGCAATCGGAATCGGCCGTGGCCGCCATTGCGGCAATAGCTCCACCAGCGCGCCACTGCGCAGGTGCTCCTTCACCATGAAGCGGGGCGCCTGCAGCATGCCGGCGCCGCTCAGGCCATACGCCACGTAGGCATCGGCGTCATTGAAGCTGACGCGGCCGCGCATCGCCACCTCCACCGGATTGCCGTCCACGATGAAGTTCATGTCCAGCGTGCGCCCGGTGCGGTTGGAGAAGTAATGGATGGCGGTGTGGTGCGCCAGGTCGGCCAGCGTACGCGGGATGCCATGGCGGGCGATATAAGCCGGGCTGGCCACGGTGGCCAGGTGCATGTCGCCCAGGCCGCGCGCTACCAGGCTCGAGTCCTGTAGCGGTCCGACGCGGATCGCACAATCCACGCCGTCCTGGATCAGGTCCACGAGCTTGTCGCCATAGCCCACCACCAGTTCGATGTCGGGAAAACGCGCGTGGAACGTATGCAGCCGCGGCACGACGATGGCGCGGCCGATGGCCGCCGGCATCTCCACGCGCAGCCTGCCCATCGGCCCCTGACCAGAGCGCGTCATGGCCACCTCGGTCTCGGCAATCTCCGCGAGGATGCGCATGCAGCGCTCGTAATAGTCGGCGCCCTCGGGCGTCAGCCTGAGCTGCCGCGTGGTGCGGTTGATGAGCCGCACGCGCAAGTGCGCTTCCAGTCCCTGGATGATCGTGGTGGCCGACGTGCGCGACAACCCCAGCGCCTCCGCCGCACGCGAGAAGCTGTTCATCTCCACCACGCGCGTGAAGACTTCCATTGCCTGGACCTTATCCATCGTCTTGCCCTTCATTGGTGCGCCGGACCGGAACGCCTGGTGCGTTACGGGCCCGATTGTTCGGTCACGCCAAATTGTGTTCTGGATTATGAACGTTTACCAGAAGTTCGCAATGTACCAGACTTCGTGCATCGCAGCATTTGCAATTCCAGGCAGCCCCTCATGGTCCCGAATGGCCAATCCCCTCCTGTAACGACCCGCGTGGAAAGCGTGCGGATTGCGGGTCACGTGCAGCCGATTCCCTTGCGCATCTACGTGCCGGTCGGACTGGACGTCCGGCCTCCCGTGGTGCTCTACCTGCACGGCGGCGGTTTCGTGCAGGGCAGTGTGGCGTGCGCCGACGCGGCAGCGCGGGCCATTGCCGCCGCCACCCCAGCCGTGGTGATTGCGGTGGGCTATTCGCTGTCGCCCCGGTTTCCGTTTCCTGTACCGCTTGAGGACGGGTATCTGGCAGGGCTTTGGGCCTTGGCCAATGCGGGCACCTACGGCGGTGACGCGCGCCGCATGGGTATCGCAGGTCACGATGCCGGCGGCAACCTCGCGGCTGGCATCGCGGCCATGGCGCGTGACCGCAGGGACCTGACGCTGCTCGCGCAAGCGCTGATTGCCCCGCTACTCGACCCCAGCATGACCCGGCTGGCCGATGGCGGGAGGCTGGTTGGGGCCGATCTCTCGGCGAGCGACTGCGCCATGGCCTATCGCGCCTACTTGCCTGACGTCCTCCAGCACTTGCACCCCTACGTGGCGCCGCTGGAGTCGCGCCGCCTGCAACGGTTGCCGCCCACGCTGATCGTGAGCGCCGCGCGCGACCTCTGCCACATCGAAGGCGAGACCTACGCCAGCGAACTGATTGCGGCGGGCGTGCCGACCGAGACCACCCGCTACGCCGAGGCGTCACACCAGTCGATCGTGACCCATGCCGGCGCGCTGGCCGACGTGGCAGCGTTCTTCGCTCGCCGTCTCCACGCTGCCGAAGCCGGCCCGCGCCGCGCGCAACGAACATCCCATCCACAAAGACACGCTTCGCAGGAGTGAAGTCATGGAACAACGTAGATCCATTTTCCGCCGTCCACCGGTGCTGGCGGGCGTCGGTGCCGTCATGGTGGCAGCCGGGTTGGCAGCCAGTGTGGCGCTGACCGAAACAAGCGCCGCCGCACCGCCGGCCGCCGCTGCGCCCACGGAGGTGACCGTGAAGTCGCTGCAGCCGGAGGACGTGCGCGTCTGGACCAGCTTCTCCGGGCGACTCAAGGCGGTGGACGAGGCGCTCGTGCGGCCCGAGGTGAGCGGGCGCATCGTGGAAGTGAAGGTCCGCGACGGTCAGTCCGTACGCGCTGGCGAGGTCATGTTCGTGATCGATCCGCGGCCGTACGAAGCCGCCGTGGCGCGCGCGAGTGCCGACCTCGCCTCGGCGCGTGCGCGGGCGGAGTTTGCCACCACCGAGTACGACCGCGCCAAGGGCCTGATTGCCGCCGAGGCAATTCCCAAGAGCGTGCACGACCAGCGCGGCAACGAGTACCGCATGGCGCAGGCGGCGGTGCTGGCCGCCAATGCCGCGTTGCGGCAGGCCAGCATCAATCTCGACTATGCCTACGTCAAGGCACCCATCGCGGGCCGTATCAGTCGTGCCGAATTGACGGTGGGGAACCTCGTGCAACCGGGCCCCAACGCGCCGGTGCTCACGCGTATCGTGTCCAACGATGGGATCTATGCGGACTTCGAGGTGGACGAGCAGAGCTATGTCCGCTCCATCCGCAATCACGCGGACACGCAAAGCAAGGAACAGCAGATCCCTGTGGACATGCGGCTCCAGGGCGATGCCGAACACGTCTATCAGGGAAAGATCTACACGTTCGATAACAGCATCGATGTGAACACCGGCACCATCCGCGCGCGAGCGCGCTTTGCCAACAAGGACGGCGCATTAGTGCCCGGCATGTTCGTCTCCATCAGCCTGGCCGGTAGCGGAGACACCCGTGCGCTACTGGTGCCGGACGTGGCGGTGGGGTCCGACCAGAGCAAGAAGTTCGTCTTCGTAGTGGGGCCGGAGAACAAGATCGTCTATCGCGAAGTGACGCTCGGCGCGGGCGTCGATGGCCGGCATATCGTGCTGAGCGGGCTCAACGCGGGCGACCGCGTGGTGACCAAGGGCCTGCAGTTCGTCCGCCCCGATGTCGTGGTCGCCCCGAGGGAGGCCGCTCCCGAGGCGGTGAAGACGGCATCGGCGGGCCCGGCGCGGGGCACGCCGCCCCTGGCGGAGTGACAGCATGAATCTCTCGAAATTCTTCGTCGATCGGCCCAACTTCGCGGCGGTCATTTCCATCATTATCTTCCTGGCTGGGCTGATCGCCATCCCCAAGCTGCCGATCTCCGAGTATCCGGAAGTGGTACCGCCGTCGGTGGTGGTGCGCGCGCAGTTTCCGGGCGCCAATCCGAAGGTGATTGCCGAAACCGTCGCCACGCCGCTCGAGGAGCAGATCAACGGCGTGGAGAACATGCTCTACATGTCGTCGCAGGCCGCCAGCGATGGCCAGATGACGCTCACCGTGACGTTCAAGCTCGGCACCGATCCGGACCTCGCCACGCAACTGGTGCAGAACCGCGTCAATGAGGCACTGCCGCGCCTGCCGGACGTGACGCGCCAGCTTGGCGTCAGCACGGTCAAGAGTTCGCCCGACCTGACCATGGTGGTGCACCTGGTCTCGCCCAATGACCAGTACGACATGCTGTACCTGCGCAACTACGCACGGCTCAACGTGAAGGACGAACTGGCCAAGATCAGCGGCATCGGCCAGATCAACATGTTCGGCTCGGGCAATTACGCCATGCGCATCTGGCTCAATCCGCAAAAAGTGGCCGAGCGCAACATGAATCCCGACGAGGTGGTGGCCGCCATCCGCAAGCAGAATATCCAGGTGGCGGCAGGGGTGATTGGTGCCGCGCCATACGCGAACAACGTCGAGATCCAGTTGCCGGTTAACGTGCAGGGGCGTTTGTCCGATGTCGACCAGTTCGAGAACATCATTGTCAAGCGCGACGGCGGGGTGGTTACCTACCTCAAGGATGTGGCGCGCATCGAGATTGGCGCCAGCGACTACGCGCTGCGCGCACTGCTGGACAACAAGCAGGCGCTGGCACTGGTGATCTTCCAGTCGCCGGGCGCTAACGCCATCGAAATATCGAACAATGTGCGGGCACGGATGGAGGAACTGAGCAAGCGGTTTCCCAAGGGGCTCGAGTACCGCATCGCCTATGACCCCACGACCTTCGTGCGCGACTCGATCACCGCCGTCACGCATACGCTGATCGAAGCCATCGTGCTGGTGGTACTGGTGGTCATCCTGTTCCTGCAGACCTGGCGTGCAGCGATCATCCCGCTGCTGGCGGTGCCCGTGTCCGTGGTGGGCACCTTTGCAGCGATGCATGCGTTCGGGTTCTCAATCAACGCGCTGTCGCTGTTCGGGCTGGTGCTCGCCATCGGCATCGTGGTCGACGATGCCATCGTGGTGGTGGAGAACGTGGAGCGCAATATCGCCACCGGGCTCTCGCCACGCGATGCGACCATCAAGGCCATGAAGGAGGTGACTGGTCCGATTATCGCCATCGCCCTGGTGCTGTGCGCCGTGTTCGTGCCGATTGCCTTCATCAGCGGCCTGACCGGGCAGTTCTATCGCCAGTTTGCGCTGACCATTGCGTTCTCCACGGTGATCTCGGCCTTCAACTCCCTGACACTGTCGCCGGCACTGGCGGCGCTGCTGCTGCGCGGGCACGATGCGCCCAAGGACCGGCTGACGCGCTTCATGGACCGGCTGCTTGGTGGCTTCTTCACCAGATTCAACCGATTCTTCCACCGCAGTTCCGAGGCGTACAGCGGGGGCGTGACGCGCGCGCTGCATCGCAAGCGCGGTTCGATCGCCATCTACCTCGTGCTGCTGGGGGCCACGGTGCTGGGCTTCAGCAAGGTGCCGTCGGGCTTCGTGCCGATCCAGGACAAGGGATATCTGGTCAACCTGATCCAGCTGCCGAATGGTGCCACGCTGGAGCGAACCGAATCGGTTGTGCGGCAGATGACCGACATCGCCGCCAAGGAGCCGGGCTTCCGCAATGCGGTGCAGTTCCCGGGGCTGTCGCTGAATGGCTTCATCAACAGTTCTTCGTCGGCAACCGTGTTCTTCGGCGAGAAGACGTTCGAGGAGATGCGCGAGATCGGCTCGTCCGGTCCGGCCCTGGCCGGCGCGCTGCAGCAGAAGTACAGCGCCATCAAGGATGCGTTCATCGCTGTGTTTCCGCCGCCGCCCGTGCAAGGGCTGGGCAATACGGGCGGCTTCAAGCTGCAGATCGAGGATCGGGGCGATGTGGGTTACCTGGCGCTGAGCAAGACCGTCAACACGGTGCTGGAGAAAGCGCGCAAGGCGCCCGAGCTGGCCGGGGTGTACTCCACGTACAACGTCACCACGCCGCAGCTATTTGCCGATGTGGATCGCACCAAGGCGTCGCAGCTGGGCATCGACGTGGATGACATCTTCAAGACCATGCAGATCTACCTGGGCTCGCTGTACGTGAACGACTTCAACAAGTTCGGCCGCACGTATCAGGTGATTGCACAGGGCGATGCGGACTTCCGCTCGTCGCGTGATGACATTCTTCGACTGAAGGTGCGCAATGGCGAGGGCAAGATGGTGCCGCTGGGCGCGGTGGTTACGCTGAGCGACACCAGCGGGCCGGAGAGCGCCGCACGCTACAACGGCTATCGCTCGGCCGATATCAACGGCGGCCCGGCGCCCGGTTACTCCACGGGGCAGGCACAAGCCGCGATCACCAAGATCCTGGACGACACGCTGACCGGCGAGATGACGTTCGAATGGACCGAGCTGGCCTACCAGCAGATCCTGGCCGGCAACACGGCGCTGATCGTGTTCCCGATCTGCATCTTGCTGGTGTTCCTGGTGCTGACCGCGCAGTACGAAAGCGTGTTCCTGCCGCTGGCCATCATCATGATCGTGCCCATGTGCCTGTTCTCGGCCATCATGGGCGTGTGGCTGACCAAGGGCGACAACAACCTGTTCACGCAGATCGGCTTCTTCGTACTGATAGGGCTGGCGTGCAAGAACGCCATCCTGATCGGCGAGTTCGCGCGCGAGTTGGAGATCGAGGGAAAGTCCACGTTTGCGGCGGCGGTGGAGGCGGCTCACCTGCGGCTGCGGCCTATCCTGATGACATCCATCGCGTTTATCGCAGGCGTGCTGCCGCTGGTGCTGTCGCACGGTGCCGGTGCCGAGATGCGCCATGCCATGGGGGTGGCGGTGTTCTTCGGCATGATCGGCGTAACGTTCTTCGGCCTGTTCCTGACCCCGATTTTCTATGTGATGGCGCGCGCATTGGAGAAGCGCATCACCAAGACCGAAAAGGTGCATCACCATGTTGAAGCTTAAGCTGATGACGGCGCTGGCGGCTGCGGCGCTGGCGGCCTGCACGGCACCCGTGGGGCCGCAGTCGTCGGGCATCGATCCTGCGCCGCAGTGGACGAAGCTGGAGGACGGAAATGGGGCGGCAAACGCCTATCTGGTGGCCGACGCCGGTGCCGGCGTAGACCAGACGTGGTGGTCGCGCTTCCGCGACCCGACACTCGATACCCTGGTGAGCGAGGCATTGGCCAGCAACAAGGCACTGGCGATTGCCAAAGCCAGGGTGGAGGAGGCCCGCGCGGGCCGCCTGTTGGCGCAATCGGCGCTGGCGCCGCAGGTCAATGCGACGGCCAGCTCCGAGCGCGGCAACCGGGGGTTCGTGACCAATGACCAGGCCGTGACGATCAATCAAGTGGCGATCTCGGCCGCGTGGGAGGTGGACCTGTTTGGCCGCAACCAGGCACGCACGGCACAGGCGGCTGCGGTGCTGCAGTCCGCTGAAGCGAGCCAGCAGGCGGTGCGCGTGGCGCTGCTGGCCGAGGTGGCACGCAGCTATT
Source organism: Cupriavidus sp. OV096 (assembly GCF_900115455.1). Lineage (NCBI taxonomy): Bacteria > Pseudomonadati > Pseudomonadota > Betaproteobacteria > Burkholderiales > Burkholderiaceae > Cupriavidus > Cupriavidus sp. OV096. Next base: position 4,455 of record NZ_FOWM01000007.1, on the reverse strand, counting down.
TCGAACTGCGCAACTTCGCGCAGCAGATTGGCATCACGGAACGCAACCTGGACAGCCAGCGCCGCACACTGCAGTTGATCGAGGCGCAGAAGCAGGGCGCGCTGGCGAGCAACTTCGACGTACAACGTGCCGCCGCACAGGTATCCGCAACGGAGTCGCTGCTGCCTACGCTGCGTACCGGATACGACGGCGCGATGAACAGGTTGTCGAGCCTGCTGGGCCGCACGCCGGGCTCGTTGTCGGCGATGCTTGCCGGAGAGCCGGCCTGGCAACCGCTCGATCCAGGCATCGTTGTCTCGGCCCCGGCAACGGTGCTGGCCACGCGGCCCGACGTGCGTGTGGCGGAGCGTCAGTTCGCGGCGAGCATCTCGGCACGCAAGGCAGCGGTGGCGGAACTGTTTCCCAACATCTCGCTGACGGCCTTCTTCGGGGCGCAGAGCGCATCGCCGTTCTCATCAACACCGTGGGGGATTGGCGCCGGGCTGATCCAGCCGGTGCTGAACTTCGGTCGCATCCGCTCGCAGATCAACGCGGCCGATGCACGGCAGACGCAGGCCTATCTCGGCTATCAGCAGACTGTGCTCGATGCGCTGGAGGACATGGAGAACGCGCTGTCCGGGTATCTGAACGAGAACGTCAAGAATGCATCGTTGACGGCAGGGGTGGCGCAGAACCGCAAGGCGGCAGAACTGGCGCGCCTGCAATATCGATATGGGTATGTGGGACTGCTCGATGTACTGGTAGCGGAACGGGATCAGCTAGAGGCGGAGTCACGCCAGGCGGCCTCGGATGCGAACTTGCGCAAGGCACTGGTGCGGATCTTTGCGGCGGCTGGAGGTGGCTGGGAAGTGCAGTAGGTAGCTTAGCGCTCCTCTCCCTCAGGGAGAGGGGCAGGGGAGCGGTCTGGCGTTTCAATCACCGCCATCAGCTGATCCGCCACGGCATTCAGCAATTCCCTCGATAACTTTGCATCGGACACCGCGCGTGACAGGGTCAGCGCCCCTACGCACGCGCTATACACCAGCATCGCCTTGGCCCGCCTGTCGCCTCCGTCCTCCGGCAGCAGCGACGCAATCAGTTCCACCAACCGCCGCAGCCGATTCGTATACAACGCACGCGATTCCACACCGCTGACACCCGTGTCGTTCAGGAAGGCCGCAATGCCGCAGCTGTTTTCGCGCCGGTCCCGATGCGATTCCCCAAGGTATTCCCGCAACGATCGCCGAAGATTTGCACGCAGGCGCAGGCTCCACTGGTCGGTATCGAGGAACGCCTCGGCCATCGCCTCGCAGACCAGCGCCTCACGTGTGGGAAAGTGCTTGTAGAAGCCGCCCACCGTCAGCCCGGCTTCCTGCATGATGTCCGCTACGCCGATGCCGCGAAGTCCGTGCACGCGGAAACGCTGCGCCGCAATGGTGACAATGCGTGCGTGAGTGGCTTGCCTGGAGGCTTGCGAATGGCCCATGGGAGGAACGACTGGATGAAGGCGGATGCTGCGGAGCATAGCCGATATCGCCACACACTGAACGGCCTCTCACGGTCTCGAGCGGCGACTGCTGGCCGATCGCGCCTTCATGTCCTTCCCGCTCTGCGTTGCCCACAGAGCAACGATCTTGTGTAAGGATTGCTGTATCTCGAACAAGATTTCCGGCCAACAATCCCCTCACAACCGGTTCTCGTATCGATGCGAGAAGGTCTAATAAAGTGGAGGACGAGATGCAAGACCGAGGACACCCCCCCGCCAAACGCTGGATGGCGCTTAGTGCCGTCATCCTGGGGATGACGCTGACCGGCGCACCGGCATCCGCTGCCGACGCGTTTCCCACCAAGCCAATATCGATGCTGGTCGCATTTCCTCCGGGAGGGCCCGCCGATGTGCTGGCGCGGGCCATGCAGCCGGCAATGGCCAAGGCGCTCGGCCAGCCCGTGATCATCGAGAATCTGCCCGGCGCCGGCGGCGCGCTGGCAGTGCAGCGGCTGCTGAGCCGTCCGGCAGACGGCTACACGCTCATCATGGGCTCGCCCAACGAGGCCATCCTGACGCCGCTGGCGCTTGCCAGCGCCAAGTACAAGTCGGAGGAACTGGCTCTGCTGGCGCCAGTCTCGAACCATCCACTCGTCGTGATGACGCGCAGCGACCTGCCGTACAACTCGCTGGAACAGATCATCGCGGCCGGCAAGTCGGCAGGTAGCAATAGCCTGACCTTCGGCAATCCGGGCTACGGGACCATGTACCACATCGTCGCCGAATACATGGCTCAGCTGACCGGCGCCAAGATGCTGCAGGTGCCGTACAAGGGCGCCACGCCAATGCTGGCAGACCTGACCGGTCGCCAGATTGACATGACGATTCTGCCAAACCTCGGTGCCTCCACGCAGTTGCTGGAAACGCACAAGATCAAGGCGGTGGCGGTGCTGGACACGCAGCGCATGCGAACTCTGCCCGACGTGCCTGCCATCTCCGAAACCAGCGTCGCGCGCAAGTCCGAGTTCGTGTATTCGATCTGGCTGGGCGTCATGAGCAAGGCCGGTGTCCCAGCGGAGCGTGCCCGCGTATTGACGGACGCCTCGCAGCAAGCGCTGCGGTCGCCCGAACTGATCAAGGCGCTTGAGCTCTCCGGCGTGCAGCCGATGAAGCCACAGACCCTTGCGGCGTCCGCGAAGTTCTACGTCGACGAGACCGAGAGGCTTAGGAAGATGGCCGCCTCGATCAAGCTGACGCCCCAGTAGTTCCAACCCAAAGCGGGCATCCAGGATGGGCAGAGACTGATATCCACTAGACGCCAGGCATGACCGGAGAATGCCCTCAGCGCGTTTTCTCCAGCGCCTCATGTATCTGCTGGACAACGTGCGCCTCGATGTCCCCCTCATTTGCACCCGGCGAGAAAACTGCGCAGCACGCCGTGGCTTCACCAACGGCGCCACGATAGACTGCCACGACACTTCCGGGCCCACATCCGGTATGTCCAGCCACGATCAAGCCGCCTCCGATAGCGCCTCGCATAAGACCCAGCGCGTATCCTGGCGAAATCCAGGGACGCCCGGCGATCGGGCCACCCAGTACCCGTGTCGACTGCATATCCTGAAGCAAGTTGGCGGGAAGAAGCTCTCCGGCGAGCAGACGATCCAGAAGAAGAGCAGCCTGTGAAACGGGGCCGATCAGCAATCCGTGATAGACCCAGGCCGGATCGTAGTTCAACGAACTGTCGAGGTAATCCCGGTGTATATCTGTGCGCTCCGTTGCGAAACGAGCCGTCGAAATATCGAGAGGCACCAACACCTGCCGCCTGACGGCTTCTTCAAGCGGCTGGTCTGTCGCACGTTCGATAAGCCTTGCTACGAGCATGTAGCCAACATTCGAGTAGCGCCAGGCAGCTCCGGGGGTGTATCGAAGCCGGCGACCATCGAGACGGCGCATCATCTCGTCTGGCGACCATGCCGCTTCATGGTTTGCAATGGCAGCGTGGTACTCGGGAAGCTCGCCATAGTCTGCGAGTCCAGCCTCGTGCCGCAGGAGTTGGCGCAAGGTGAATGCGCTTTCAGGAAGTGAAGTATCCAGGTCGAGCAGTCTGTCTCGCACCAGTGTCAGAGCTGTCGCGGCCAATACTGTCTTAGTAAAACTCCACCATGGTACGGCGGGTTCAAATTGCCCGGGAGGTCTTGGTGATTGGCCGTTGGAGATGACGGAGATCAGCATTGAGCACTCAAGCGGTAGTGGCTGGATGGTGGTAAAGCGTGGAGCAGGCAAGATACACCATCAACCGGTAGCGCCGTCCGCAATGACTGCTCAAACTACGACCTTGACGAAGGAATAGAGGTGATGGAGACGAATGGCAGAGTTCTATTCGCAGAGAGCCCTCTCCATGTCGAGCTGCGCCAACGGTCCGACCGCTATCGCGATTTTTCCCTGTAGGCCGTTGCCGGAACTTTCGAGTCGGGCGTGGGCGAGGGGGATGTCGGCGAGGGAATAGACTGCGCCTAATCGGCGTCGATCATGATCCGACGGACCGTCTGCGTCGCCAATTCGGGTGCCGTTGCGCTCGCGTAGCTTCTCGGCCGCCAAAGTCGGCCCGAAGTCCGCGTAGCTGTCGCGGATCAGGCCGCGCACGCGGGATTCCAGACCAGGAGGAAGCTGACGACTGCTGCTGCGTCCACGCTTGCGAGAACCCAACCCACAGGGCCCGTCCTCGCGATATCGGAGCGCCAGCCGTTCGATCTGTCGCCGCGACAGGCCAAGCTTCTCGGCCGCGCGCCATATCGGCAGGCCTTGTTCGACCACGGCCTGAATCACCTTGAATCGGTCGAGTTCGCGCATCGTCATCGTGATGGACTCGGGCATCGGCATGGCGGCCTCCGGTCTTGCGCAGACGGGAAACCGCCAGAATGCCAGCCTTGGCTAAGGGGGCGACATTTCTATCTAGCTGCAGTCCGACATTAGCATGTAGCCGCTACATC